>DATFVT010000174.1:0-11630 GCA_035260105.1 Acidimicrobiia bacterium | reverse complement strand
TGCGTACCTCGAGGAGACGCAGCGCGAGCAGCGGGACGAGTTCCTCGCCAACCTCAAGCCCGGCGAGATCCGCAAGGGTGTCGTGTCGTCAGTCGTGAACTTCGGCGCCTTCGTCGATCTGGGTGGCATGGATGGCCTCGTGCACGTCTCCGAGCTGAGCTGGAAGCACGTCGACCACCCGAGCTCGGTCGTGCAGGTCGGCGACGAGGTCGAGGTCCAGGTGCTCGACGTCGATCTCGACCGTGAGCGGATCTCCCTGTCTCTCAAGGCGACGCAGCAGGACCCGTGGCAGGAGTTCGCCAACGGCCACCAGGTCGGCGAGCTCGTGTACGGGAAGGTGACCAAGCTGGTGCCGTTCGGCGCCTTTGTCCAGGTCGGCGACGGCATCGAGGGCCTGGTGCACATCTCGGAGATGGCGGCACACCACGTCGAAGCGCCCGAGCAGGTCGTCACCCCCGGCGAGGAGCTGTGGGTGAAGATTATCGACATCGACCTCGACCGCCGGCGCATCTCTCTGTCGATCAAGCAGGCCGCCGAGGGTGGCGAGGTCGCGGCCGAGTTCCGCGAGCACTTCGGCGAGGACCAATTCGACGAGCAGGGTCAGTACATCGGTCCGTCCGCCGAGGAGACGGCCGCCGCTCAGGCTGCCGAACAACAGCAAGAGGGCGCGGCGAGCGAGGGCGAGGCGAGCGAGGGCGAGGCGCCCGAAGCAGCCGACACTCCGCCGGCCGAAACCGGCTGAGTTGTTGCTCGTCGGGCTCACCGGCGGGATCGGAGCCGGGAAGTCCACCGTCGCCGAGTTGCTTGCCGCGCGTGGCGCGGTCGTCGTCGACGCCGATCAGGTGGCACGCGCCGTCGTCGAACCCGGACAGCCGGCGCTGGCGAAGCTCGTCGAGCGGTTCGGTGACGGCATCCTCGATGCCGACGGTCGCCTCGACCGGGCCGCGTTGGCCACAGTGGCGTTCGCCGACGACGAGTCGCGGCGCGACCTCGAGGGGATCACGCATCCGGCCATCAACGAGGAGTTCACCCGCCGCGTCGCCGAGGCGCCGATCGACGCGATCGTCGTGCTCGACGTCCCGCTCCTCGCAGAGTCGGAACAGGCGCGCAAGCGTCCGTACCAGACGGTGATCGTGGTCGAGGCGCCGCGCGCGCTCCGGCTGGCGCGGCTGGAAGCACGGGGAGTGGATCGCGCCGACGCCGAGGCGCGCATGGGCGCCCAAGCCGCCGACGAGGAGCGCCGCAAGATCGCGACCCACGTCGTCGACAACGGTGGCGATCGGGCCGCCCTCGAGCGTCAGATCGACGAGATCTGGGGCGATCTGCAACGGCGGGACCGCGACGCCGAAGCCGAGTTAGGTCCGAAACCGGGCGCATAGCCGGATTTCCGTCCCGACTCGGGGGAGGGGTCAGCCGGCCTCGAACCACTCCACGGTTCGCCGGAGACCTTCCTCGAAGCCGGTCGCGCAGGAGACGCCGAGATCTCGACGTGCGGCTGACGGGTCGGCCTTGGACAGCCGCACGTCACCGGAGCGCGGGGCTGTGTGCTCGGGCCGGGGCACGACGCCGAGAAGCCGACCGAGGATGTCGAGCACCTCCAGCAAGTCGTGACTCTCGCCCGGCGCGATGTTGTAGGCCCGCCCAGCGCAACGGTCGGCGGGAGCGTCGGCCGCCGCAAGCGTCGCCGCGACAGCGTCGGCGACGTAGGTGAAGTCCCGACTCTGGCGGCCGTCACCGTGGACGGTGGGCGGCGCACTCTTGCGCAGCGCCTCGATGAACAGAGGGATCACCGCGGCGTAGGGAGAGTCCGGGCGTTGGCGCGGGCCGTACACGTTGAAGAAGCGCACGGACACCGTCTCGACGCCGAAGAGCTCGCTGTAGACCCGGCAGTAGTGCTCGCCGGCCATCTTCGACACCGCGTAGGGCGAGCGCGGCGTCAGCGGTGCCGTCTCGGCTGTGGGAAGCGGCGCGGACCCGCCGTAGACGCTGCTCGACGAGGCGGACACGACGCGCCGGACACCTGCTCGGTGAGCCGCATCGAGCACCGTGAGCGTGCCGTGGACGTTCGCCAGGTCGGTCGCGAGCGGGTCCGTGACGGATCGGCCGACGGCCCGGTGGGCGCCCAGGTGGAAGAGCCGGTCGCACCCGTCGACGGCGGCACGGACGGCGTCCTCGTCGGCGACGCTGGCGACGATCAAGTCGGCCGCCGGGTTGACATTGTCTTTCGATCCGGTGAACAAATCGTCGAGCACGCGCACGGAGTGACCGGCGTCGACGAGCGCGTCCACGACGTGCGAGCCGATGAACCCGGCCCCACCGGTCACGAGTGCCGCGGAAGTTTGCACGTCCTTCTTCTAGTCGACAGACGCGCGCGGCTGCCGATCGCGGACTGTCGCGTGAGTAGCATCTGGCGATGCCGTCGGAGCCCGAACCCAAGGAGCTCGAGCTCCGCGATTACCTGCGCGTGCTTCGACGGCGTAAGTGGACGATCATCCTGACGGCGTTCGTCGTCGTGGGCGCGGCAGTGGCCTATTCGTCCTTCCAGACTCCCGTGTACGAGGCGACCGCCGAGGTACTCGTTCGGCAGCGGTCCACCGAGTCTCTGTTCAATCCGGCGAATCGATCCGGCACTGCGACGGATGCCAAGCGCGCCATCGACACCGAGATCACGGTGCTCACGAGTCGTACCGTGAAGGACGCTGTGCACGACAAGCTCGGCCGCCGGCCCCGCATCGCGGCGAGCTCGGCCGGGGACACCGACGTGATCTCCGTGACCGCGCGCAATACGAATCCCCGCCGTGCTGCGCGCGACGCGAACACATACGCCGAGACCTACCTGGACGTGCGCCGCAAGCAAGCGGTCGACGACTTCCTCGGGGCCGGCCAGGAGGTCCAGGCCAAGATCGACGACCTCCAACACCAGATCGACGCGCTGCCGCCTGTGGTGCTGCCCGGTGCCCCCGCGCAGGCGCAACGCCAGAGTCTCGAGCAACAACAGGCGTACTACCGCCAGCAGCTCGATCAGCTCCAGGTCGCCGCGCAGATCAGCCAGACGGGCGGCGGACAGGTCGTCAGCCCGGCCGGCACGCCGAGCTCGCCCGTCGAACCCAACACGCTGCGCACCGGCTTGCTCGCGCTTGCGCTCGGTCTGCTGCTCGGCGTCGGGTTCGCGTTCCTGCGTGACCATCTCGACGACAGCATTCGCACGAAGGAGGACCTCGAGCGGGCGTCGAGCGGCCTCCCGGTCGTCGGGATCATCCCGTCCGTCGCCGCCTGGAAGAACCACAAGAAGCCGTACCTCGTCACCGCCGAGAAACCGACGTCACCTGCCGCCGAGGCCTATCGCACGCTGCGGACCTCGGTGCAGTTCCTCGGCCTCGAGCGGCCCCTCCACACGCTGGCGGCGACGAGCGCCACCAAGGAAGAAGGCAAGACGACCACGCTGGCGAACCTCGCGGTGACGCTCTCCCAGGCCGGCAACAGGGTTGCGTTGCTCGACTGCGACCTGCGGCGTCCACGCATCCACACGTTCTTCGGCCTCTCGAACGACGTGGGTTTCACGTCGGTTCTCCTCGGGACGGATCCGCTCGCCTCGGCCCTGCAGTCGGTCGACGAGTACTCCTCGCTGACCGTCCTCGCCTCCGGGCCGCCGCCGCCGGACCCGTCAGAGCTCCTGTCCTCTCAGCGCACGCGCGAGGTGATCGACGCGCTGCGTTCCCGTTGCGACGTGCTGCTCATCGACTCGCCGCCCGTGCTCCCCGTGACCGATCCGCTGGTGTTGTCCGGGCTGGTCGACGCGATGGTCCTCGTCGTCTCTGCCGACCACACGTCGAAGCGCGGCCTGCACCGGGCCGTCGAGCTGCTGGGGCAGATCGACGCGCCGGTCCTGGGGACGGTGTTGAACGAGGTCAGGCGCGGGCGCTCGTTCGCCTACGGGTACGCCGGGTACGCGTACTACCGACGCCGTTCCCGAAGGGACGCGAGAGCGACTTCGCCGAACGGCGAGCGCGATCGCGAACGTGTCGGCACCGAGTACTGAGCGTCAGCCCGATTGTTCGTGCGCGTCGACCGTCATCGGTCCGCCGGCAGCAGCGGGCGCGCCGTCGTGTTGCTCGAGCGCCATCTCGAACGGAACGTAGACGGGGCCGAACGCAGTGCTCGTCGCGTAGTGCGCGGCGAGCCGCCGTTCGGGGGGTCCGGTGGTGACCACTACCGTGCCGATGACCCGCGGATGGAGGAAGTGGACGGCCTTCCGAGCGGATGACGCCGCGAACCAGACCTCGTACGTGCCGGGAAGCAGCGGCAAGGACGGGACCTCGCACACGAGACGGTGCCGGCCGCGCCGGATGGGCGTCGCGCCGACCGTGAACCGCGTGTTCAGCTCGATGAGGTTGCTGAGCCGGCCGTCGCTCAGTGCCACACCGAACAACACGTCGTCGAGGTCCTGCGCCGCGGTCAGATCGACCTCGAGCACAAGAGTTCCGTTGGTTTTCAATCGATGGTCACCTGCCGGTGACCGAGCGTTCAGGCGACTGATCTCGAGGAGGTCGCCCGGGCTCGGTTCGCGCCGCACGGAGTCGGCGAGCCGGTCGACGTACTCGGCGACGACGCCGGCCGTCGGCCCGGCGGCGGCGACGCGCCCACGATCGAGCAGGACCGCGGTCGGGCACAGCTCCTGGACGATCGGCAACGAGTGTGACACGAAGATCAAGGTGCGACCGGACGTGACCATGCTCGTCATCCGCTCGACGCACTTCGCCTGGAACGAGGCGTCGCCGACGGCGAGCGCTTCGTCGACCACGAACACATCGGGCTCGAGGTGTGCGGCGATCGCGAACCCGAGACGCAGCTGCATGCCACTCGAGTAGTACTTGACCTGCGTGTCGATCACCGGCTCCAGATCGGCGAACGACACGATCTCGTCGAAGCGGCTCGCGATCTCACGCCGCGGAATGCCCAGGATGCTGCCGTAGAGCCATACGTTCTCTCGTCCGGACAGCTCCGGGTGAACACCGGACCCGACCTCGATGAGCGCGCCTACGCGGCCCCGCACGCGCACGCGTCCGCGGGTCGGCGTGGTGATGCGGCTGACGAGCCGGAGGGCGGTCGACTTCCCGGCGCCGTTGGCGCCGATGAGCGCGACCGAGTCGCCCGCTTCGACCTCGAACGAGACCTGATCGAGCGCCAGCGTCCCTTGTGGTTCGGCCCGGCGACGGCGGAGTCGCGCGGTCACTCGCCGGTGCACGTCGGCGAGGTCCTGGCGCAGCGACGAGTACCGCGGCCCCCCGTGCCGGAAGCGCTTCGACACGTCCTCGAACCGGACGGCCCACATCTAGATCACGTCCGAGAACTCGGGCTCGAGGCCCTTGAAGACCCGGTAGCCCACGACGAGGACGACGAGGGCGCTGACGAGGCTCAAGCCGAGAAGACCCCAGTCGGGCGCCTGGTCCAAGGCGAGCACCCGTCGAAACCCCTCGAGCGAGCCCACGAACGGGTTCAAGAGGGCGTAGAGCGTTCGCCACTGCTCGGGGATGCTGGACACCGGGTAGGCGACGGGGCTGGCGAACAGGCCGAGCTGGATCAGGAGAGGGAGCGCGTAGCGGAAGTCCCGGTAATAGACGTTCAACGCCGCCAGCGGGATGCACAGCGCCGTCACCGAGATGGTCAACGTGACCGTCACGAGAGGGATGTACAGGAGCGCGACGCCGAGGTGCGCGCCGATGAACGGCCCGACCGCGAGGAAGACCGCGACCCCGATCAGCAGGTCGACGAGCGTCGCCGCCACCGCCCCGAGCACTGGGAGCTCTCGGGGGAAGTACACCTTGCGAATCAACGCCGCGTCCTGGACGAGGGCGTTGGTCCCGAACGACAAGCCGTTGGCGACGAACTGCCAGGGGACCAACGCCGAGAGCGCGAACGCGGCGTAGGGGACACCGCCGCCGCTGACGCCTGCCAGCCGGCCGAAGAAGATGACGAACAGCGCCAGGAACGCGAGCGGCTGCAGCACCGCCCAACTGACGCCGAGCAGCGCCTGCTTGTACTTCAGGCGGATGGTCCGGGAGGTGAAGCTTCGGAGAACTTCGCGGTAATGCCAGAGGTCAGCGAGGGAACGACCGGCCCGAACCCGGTGCGTACCCTCGATGACGAGCTCGGAACGGACGGATGGGGGCGCGCTGGCGACGTCAGCGTCGGCTCTTGTCACCGGGTCCTCTCTGCGTTCGGTCGTGTCAGGGGGAGTGCGCTGGCAGCGTGCTTCGATGTGTGTGTCAAGATCCGCGTTCGATCGGACTGCGTCAAGCGCGTGTTCTTTCGAGAAGGAGCAAGCCCGCGATGCGTGGGACGCTAGCCGGAACCTTTCGGCATGCGCTCTCTTGGACGCGCGACCATCCATGCCGGCCGCTTCGTCGTGCGGTCGCATCCGGGCGCGCGCCCTGGGTGCGCAGACTGCCGGACCGGCTTCGAACGAGTCTCGAGCTCGACGGACCGACCGTTGTTCCCGTTCGCGTCGAGATCGGCAGCGGCCCGTTTCCAACGCCCGGCTATTTGCACGTAGACACCGATCGCGGTGCGCGCCATCTCGAGTACGTCGCGCCGGCATGGGACCTGCCGTTCGACGACCACTCGGTGAGCGAGATCCTTGCTGTCCATGTCCTCGAGCACGTGCATCCGGGCTCCCTGAGCCGAACGCTGCGGGAGTGGCGGCGGGTCCTCGATCCGGGCGCCCTCCTTCGCGTGCACGTGCCGCACGCCGAGCGGCTGTTCACCGCGTTCTGTCGAGCCGAACCGGACGGGAAATGGGCGCCCATGGTCGGTCTCCTCGGCATGTTCGGCCCGCCTGACGTCTCGCACCACACCGAGCTCGACCCGACCCACCACGCCGCCGACCACAAGATCGTGTTCGACTTCTCTCTCTTGCGAGCCGTGTTGGAGGAGCAAGGCTTTGTGGACGTGGTCGATCGTACGGGCTACGAGCAGGATCGCCACACGCTCGCATGGGCGTCTGTCGTCGACGATTTCAGCCTCATCGTGCACGCAACGGCTCCCGTGGCGGCATGACGGCGCGCACGACCTTGGCGATCGTGTACGTCCGCTGGTCGGAACAGCCCGGCGATGCGCCGCTCAGCATGCTGACGGACCAGATCGCGCGCGCGGGCACCACGTCGACCGCCGTGTGCGTGGTCGACAATCGGGCGGGCCTCCCGCCCGTCACGACGAACGCTCCTCGGGTCGCGATCGCGGTCGGGAACAACTCGGCACGGGAGTTCTCGGGTTATGACCAGGGAGTGCGATGCCTCCGCGCCGCGGGGTCCTCGCCCGATGTGTGGCTCCTGGCCAACGACCGCCTGGACGCGTACGGGCTCGACGCCCTTGCGCTCCTTTCCGACCACTCCCTCGAGGTGGCGGCGACGCTGCCGTGCGCACTCGGCCAGGTCGACGTGTGGCCGGGGCGCGTGCAACTGCTCGGGTTCGACGTCTCGCCCTGGGCGCGATCGAACTTGCTGCTCGTACCCGATCACGCGTTGCGATCGGTCGGATCACTTGTGAGCATCGACGCGCGCCAGTTCGGCGCGCTGGTCACGGAGTCCCCGCCGGAGCCGAGGGCGATGAGGCAGCCGGCGCGGGCCTTCGAGAACCTCGGGGAGACCTGGAGCACGCTCGCCGCTGAATGGCTGACCGGTACCGGGAGCCGTCTGCGTTCCCACTGGTACAAGGCGGCGCCGATCGAGCCGTCGACCTGGCCGGAGCTCCGGGCGAAGGCGCACAGCATCGTCAACGAGCAGCTGCTCTCGGCGCGCTTGCGCCGGAACGGCACACCGGTCCTCCCGCTGTCGTTGGCTGCGACGGTGGGAAGCCTGCCGAGCACCGGGGTCCGAGCGATCACCAGCGCCACCATCCGTCGATGGCCCGCGGCAGCGGCGAGTGTGGCTCGGACGCGCGGCGTCGGCCGAGTCGTCCGTTCCTGTGCCTCGGTCGAGTCGTCCATCCGTGCCGGCGTCCGTGGCGTCCTCGGATGAGGTCGTTGTTCGCGACCCCGTTGTCGCCGTGGCAGCGGCCGGGCGGTGCCCAAGAGCGGCAACGCGTGATGGTGAATGCACTGGGCGCGTGCGGCCACGTGGATGTGGTGATCCTCGACGCTCCCGGCCACTCGATCGCCGGGATGCGGCCGTCGGCCGGCGTTGCCGTTCATCACCTCGACCGCCCGCGATCTCCGACGCGCGCCACGGTTGCACGTTGGCTCACGACCGGCACGGCACCGAGCGCGCTCCTGCACTACGACACGCACAAGCTCCGGGCGGACTTCGAACTCCTCGCGAACGGGTCTCAGTACGACGTCTTCTGGAGCTCGACGCTCGTCCCCTTGCTCCTGTTCGGATGGCCGCGGGCGGATCGCGTGATCGTCGACCTCTATGACCTCGAGGACGAGAAGTTTCGGCAGGCGCTGCCGACCGTCGGAGAAGCGCTCCGCGCCGGAAGTCCCCGAGCGGTCCTACATCGCGCGCTCGCACAGCGCGACGCGTCGGTATGGGCGTCCCAGCAGGCCAGGGTGGCGACGGGAGCCGATGCCGTCCTGACGTGCAGCGCGGCGGATCGGGCCCGCCTCGGGGTCCCGCAGACCGTTGTCGTCCCGAACGGGGCGCACGACCCGGCCTCGCGCGCGGATCACTCCTCGGTCCCGTCATCCGAGCCGACGATGCTGCTGCACGGGAGCCTCGGCTACTCGCCGAACACCGAAGCAGCCCGGATGCTCGTGCGGGAGGTCGCGCCGCGGGTTCGCGCCACGATCCCCGGCCTGCGTGTTCGCCTCGTGGGTGAGGCGCCCGCAGCGCTGCAGGAGCTCCACGACCCCCCGGCTGCCACGGTGACGGGATACGTCCCCGACATCGGCACCGAGCTCGCGCGAGCGGACCTCGTGACGGTTCCGCTTCGGAGCGGGAGCGGGACTCGCGTGAAGATCATCGAGGCGTTTGCGCATGGCGTGCCGGTGGTCGCGACCTCGGTCGCCGCCGATGGCCTCGACGTCCGCGACGCCGAGCACCTGCTGATTCGTGACGAGCCGGCGGCCTTCGCGGCCGCGTGCATCGACTTGCTCTCGATGGCGCAGCTCCGGAAGCAGTGCATCGCGAACGCGCGGGCCCTGTATTGCGCTCGGTACCGGTGGTCGTCGATCGAGCAGCAAGTGCGTGGTCTGGTCGCCGGGACCTCGGGGTCCTAGGCGATGGAACCGGGACTCGTTAGCGTCATCGTGCCGGCCTTCAACCGCGAGCGATTTCTGGGCGATGCTGTGCGCAGCGTTCTGCAGCAGAGCTATTCCGACCTCGAGGTCGTCATAGTGGACGACGGTTCGACCGACGGGACGTACGAGGTCGCCCAGATCTGCGCAAGCTCGGACAACCGAGTCCGCGTTCTGAGAACACCGAACCGTGGCCCGGCGTCGGCCAGGAACGCCGGGCTCCACGCGGCCACGGGCGAGTACGTCTCGTTCCTGGACTCGGACGACGTCTACACGCAGCAGAAGGTCGAGTCCCACGTGCACCACTTCGGGGAAAGACCGGAGATCGACCTCGTGTTCTCTGACTACGCGACCGCCGACGAGCGGCTCAACGTCCGGGTCGTGCACGCTAAGGGGATGCCTGCGGCGGGGTTTCGTGAGACGCTCGCCATCCGGAACTGGTTCGCGACCACCGCATGTACGGTTCGGCGCAGTCTCATCGAGCGCGTCGGTCCCTTTCGAACCGACCTCAGAGGTCCCGAGGACTGGGAGCTCTGGATCCGCTGTGCCCGCGCGGGAACGTTCTCCTACGTGCCTGGGGTCGTCACGCTGTACCGGCAGCACAGCGATCAGTTCCACGACGACTACGCGCGGCTTCGGAGCAATTGGCAAACCGTCATCAACACGCAGCTGTCGACATCCCCTGGCGAGCGTCGTCTCGCGATCGCAGCCGTGTACTGGAACGACGCGATGTACTCGAGGTTGCATCGCCGGCACGGTCACATGTCCGTGGCGATGATTCGCTTCGCGGTCGCGGCGCGGCGACCGTCGCGCATGCAGCACATCGTGCGGACCATCAACCTGTGATGGCCGCCCGTACCGACCTCCGATCGAAGACCGGGATCTTCGCGGTCGCACTCGTCGGCGCTCTGCTCGTGGGCCTGTGGTTGGGCTCCGTTCTCGAGAGGGAACCGAAGCTGCCGTTCTTCATGATCGGCGGACTGGGCTTCCTGCTAGTCCTCGGTCGACGCCCGCGCCTGGTCCTCTCCTGCCTGATCCCGGTGCTCGCCCTCGAGGTCGGTGTCACGGGAACGCTGACGCTCAAGGTGGCAATCGCCGGCGCGGTCGGGCTGGTCTGGATCGTCGGTCTCGTCACGAGCCGTTGGCGCGTCAACCTCGTCGGTCACGGGTTGCTCGCGGCCGTCGCGCTCCTGCTGGCGGCGAGTCTCTACACGTCGGGTGGGTCGGACTTCCCTTCCCGCCAGTCGGACTGGTACGGCTTGGCCGCCGGCATCGTGCTGTGCGCGGCGGCGATGTCGATCGGGTTGATCCCGATCGTCCTGCTTCGCACGACGGCCTACGGCATCGGGTTGATCGCACTCGCGTACGAGGTCGGCGCGCTGGGCGAGACGGACACAACGGTCTGGGGGTCGCGAGCATCGGCGCTCGGACTGAACCCGAACTACCTGGGCGTGGTCTTCGCCAGTGGTCTCATCGCGAGCGTGGCACTTCTGTCCCGTCGCGGCCGCGGGCGTGAAGCGCCCATCGCGCTCGTCTCCGGGTCCTTCTGCACCGCCGTCCTGTTCGCAACCCAATCGCGGGGGGCACTCGTGGTCGCGGCCACCGGTGTGGCGGTCATCCTTGTCTCGGTTGTCCGGAGCCGGGCGATCGTCGGGGCGTTGATCGGCGGGCTCGTGATCGTCGTCCTCGTCACACCGACCGCCCGGACGGACATCCGAGACGCGGCGCTCGGTGACCGCGACACGACCGACTTCACGGTCAGCGACACCTTGCGCGGCGAAGCCGTGAGCCTCGCTCTCCGCTACACGACGGCGCACCCCCTCGACGGGATCGGGTACGGGCTGTTCCCGACTCGGTCCGTGCAGGACGGCGACCGGCACCTCGTGCTCAACACGCACAACGACTACCTGCGGCTGTCTACCGAGGCCGGAATCCCTGCGTTGCTGGCGTTCTTGCTCCTCTTGCTGCCCGCATTTCGCAGACGAAATCTCCGGGCGTTGGACGTCGGCCTGCGGGCGCTCCTGCTCGCGCAGGTCGTCAGCCTCGTGACGGGCAACTACCTGAGCAATCTCCAGGTATCTGGTCCGCTCTGGTTGATTCTCGGCTTCCTCTGGTGGAGAACGCGGCCGGCGGTGGCGGACGAAGCAGGTTCCACCGACGAGCTCGTCACGCACACCTCGAGGTCGGCGGCGCCACGGCACGACGGTCCAAGAACATCCGATGCCACAGCTCGAACATGAGCAGGGCCCACAGCTGGGGGCCGTGATCACGACCGTCCTCGTGCTCACGGACGAGGCGGGCGACCTCCGCCGGTTCGAAGTAGCCGCGTGAGCGGGCGACGGAGTCCGTGAGGTTGTCGCGCACCATGTCCCGGAGCTCCGTGCGAAGCCATCGCGAC
>DATFVT010000173.1:0-5434 GCA_035260105.1 Acidimicrobiia bacterium | reverse complement strand
AGCTCGAGCGGCGTGCGCGCCGGCTGCCGGTCGACGCCGGCCTCGCTCAACCGGTCGAGCACCTCTTCCCACGCGCCGGTGACGGCTGCCGCGGGGTCGCGATCGTCGCGCCGCCGGTTCCGACGCCGCCGCTTGGTCGCGACGATGAGCACCCCGACGCCGACGACGCCGGCGACGGCGCCGGCGAGCAACGCCGCTCCGATTCTCCAGTCGAACGAGAACCCGCCGCGCCCGCGTCCGGCGACGGGCTCGTTGATGTCGATCTGCGCCTTGCCGCGCGGGGCGGTCGTCGCCGGCGCGGTGGTCGGCGCGGACGATGGTGACGCGGTCGTCGCCGGAGTGGACGGGGCGGAGCCCGAGGGCGTGGTTACGCGTGCGCCGCCCGGCAGCCGGCTGCCGCCGGGGAGGTCGCTGTCGGGTGTCGGCTCGAAGCGGGTCCAGCCGACGCCGGCCAGCCAGACCTCACCCCACGCGTGCGCGTCCTCCGAGGTGACGCGGTAGAGCCCCGAGATGCTGTCGTATCGCCCCGGTGTGTATCCGACGGCGACGCGCGCCGGCAGGCCGGCGGCGCGCGCCATCGCCGTGAAGCTGCTCGCGAACTGGACGCAGAACCCGGTGCGGCTCTGGAGGAACTGGCTGATCGCGTTCTGACTCTGCGCGTCGGCCCCGAGGTCGACGTCGAGGGAGTAGTGGAAGCCCTGCGCCGGGTCGAGGAAGAACTGCTCGAGGGCGCGGGCGCGGTCGTACGGGGTGGTCGCGCCGTTGGTGATCGCGAGCGCCGTGTCGCGCACGTCGGATGGAAAGTCGTCCGGGAGCCGCGTGTAGGCGCGCATCTCGGGCGGAAGGGGCGCGTCTGTGCCGGCGACCTGGACCGGCGTCAGCGGCTCGACGGCCCCGGGCGGTTGCCGCGAGCTCACGGTGTACGTGAGGTCCTTCGGGTCGGCGTGGTTCGAGACGAGCGTGGTCGACGCCTTGACGACGAGGGGATCGTCGCCCCCTTCGATCTGGACGGGCTGGTACGCGGCCGGCAGCCAACGGTCGGCAAGGCCGGTGATGTGGAACTCCTGGCGCAGCATCGTGGCGTCGACCGGCGCGTGCAGGCCGTCCTGCACCTGGTCGCGCCCTTGTGCGGAGAGCGTCCATTCACCGCCGTTGCTGCTCTCGTACCGGTCGAGGGCGGCGACGCGCCAGTAGTCCTCCTGAGGAGAGCGCACCGTGAACACCTCGATGCGCCCGCGGCCGACGAAGTCCTCGCCGATGCGCGCGAGCGGCGGTTCGACGCGATAGCTGCGGTCGCTCGGGCCCAGCCCGCGCACGTCGATCAACGGATCGGCCTCCGCGCCGGGGAGCGCCGGTCCGAGGACGAGCCCGCCGAGCACCGCCACCGCGCCGGCCACCGCGCCGAGCGTCATCACGGAGGCTCCTCCCCGGACACGTCGGCCGGTGAACGCGGCCCGGCCCCGCGACACGAGCGACTGGTGCTGGACGAGGAGGAAGAGGAGCGCGGCGACGAAGTAGCCGGCGGTAGTCCGGGTCGCGAGCGAGTCGGTGCCGAGCGTCGACGCCCATACGAACAGTGCGAGCGACGGGGCGATGGCGCCGATCGTCGCCCGCCGCCAGAACGCGAGCGCGTCCGCGGTCGCGGCCATGAACCACACGACAAGGACGGACAGGACGATCGCGCCGTTCGAGGCGGGCGCGGGGACGATCGCCGTGCGCAGCTCGTGCACGCCGCTGCCCAGACGGTCGGCGAGCACGCGGAACGTGTCGGCGGTGGGGATTCCGTAGAGCGTCGTGTGCGGCGCCAGCACCCAGATCAGATAGATCGCCAGGCCCGACATCGACAGCGACAGGGCGTCGACGAGCGACCAGCCCCGCGTGCGCGCGAAGAAGCCGAGAAGGTGCGCCAGCAGCACCGCCGCCACGACGGGCAGCACGAACCGCCCGGACTCGAAGACGCGCCCGAGGGTGAGCGCCGCCGCCGTGCTCAGCGCGGCAAGCGAGAGCGAGGGGAGCGCGGTGGAGGTGCGAGATGCCATCGGGTCATGGCCTGGTTCCAGGCGGTCGGGAAAGGCGTCCGGGACGCGTCGACGACGACGAGGCCGGACCACGTGACGAGGGCGGGCGGCGGTTGGGCTCCGGGACGGGTGCCGACCATGACGACCGTCCCGTGGCTGGTGAGCGCGCCCAGCGCGTCGAGCTCGACGTCGCCGAGCGAGCCGACGATCGCGACCACGAGTGCGGCCCGGCGGTGAGCACGCAGCGAGGCGAGCAGGCCGGCGAGGCGGTCCTCGCCGCCGGGCTCGATGGTGGCGAGGCGATCCATCACCGCCCACCCCGACCTCGGCGTCGGCGCGCCGAGCGATTGCCCGTTGCTGGCGACCACCTCGACCCGCCGCCGCATCCGGGTGAGGCGGTCGACGACCGACGCCGTCGCCTCGACCGCGGTCTCGAAGGACCGTCCGTCGTGTGCCTCGGGCCTGGTGTCGAGCAGCACCACCGCACGCGCCCGCCACTGGGCCTCGTCCTGACGGATCATCAAGTCGCCGACGCGGGCGGTCGAGCGCCAGTGGACGCGCCGGAGGTCGTCGCCGACCTCGTACTCCCGGAGGGTGAGGAAGTCCTCGCCGTCGGCGGCCTGCGCCCGGGCGTGAACGGTCTCGACCGACGCGACCACACGGCCGCCGGCCTGACGCGGCGCCAGGATGTCGTGGACGCGCGGGCACACGAGGACGTCGCCGAGCGTCGCCAGCGTCCACGTGCGCCGAGCCAGGCCGAAGGGGTCGGAAGCCGACACCGCCAGCGGGCCGATGCGGAACCGGCCGCGGCGGTGGGTCGGCAGGCGGTACGCGGCCCTGGCCGTCTCGCCCGCCGGCAGCGACGGGAGCACGAAGCGCGCGGCGCGATGGCCGTCGTCGAAGACGTCGGTGACGGTGAGGAACGGTGTCGTCCGGTCCGAGCGATTCACGAGCGTGACGTCGACGCGACCGTCGCCGCCCACGTACAGCCGCGCCGGTCTGATCGCGCGCCGGGCGACGAGGTCGTAGCGGCGCGTGCGCGCCCACACCGTGCTCGTGACCAACAGGAGCGCGATCCCCGTCGCGAGGATCCAGAGCTCGACTGTTCCCAGCAGACGTCCCGCCACGGCCAGCCCGAGCGCCGCGCCGGCGAGGCTCCATCCCCGCCGCGTCAGGATGCGAGTCGTCGGCCGCACGACGGATCAGCCGGTCGCGCCCGGTACCGGCACGGACGCCAGCAGCTCTCGGACCACGTCACCGGGCGCGGTGCCCCGCAGCTGCGCGTCCGGCGACAGCAGCAGCCGGTGCTCGAGCACCGCGACGGCAAGACGCTTGATGTCGTCGGGGGCGACGTAGTCCCGCCCGATGCTCGCGGCCAGCGCGCGGGCGGCGCGCTGGAGCGACAACGCGCCGCGGGGGCTGACGCCGAGCGCGAGGTCGCGGTGCTGACGCGTGGCGGTCACGAGGTCGACGATGTACGCCTTGAGGTTGTCGGCCACGTGCACGTCGGCCACGGCGCGGGCGCCCGCGACGACCTCGGCCGCCGTCGTCACGGGCGCGAGCTCCTCGACGCTTGCGTGACTGCCGTGGGTCTCGAGGATGGCGCGCTCGGCGTCGTGGCTCGGGTAGCCCATCTGGATCCGCATGAGGAACCGGTCGAGCTGCGCCTCGGGCAGGGGATAGGTGCCCTCGAGCTCGATCGGGTTCTGCGTCGCGATCACCATGAACGGGCGGGGGAGGGCATAGGTGTGCGCGTCGACCGTGACCTGGTGCTCCTCCATGGCCTCGAGGAGCGCCGATTGCGTCTTGGGGGACGCGCGGTTGATCTCGTCGGCGAGCACGATGTCGGCGAACACGCCGCCGGGGCGGAACTCGAACTCGTTCTCGACCCGGTTCCACACCGACACGCCGGTCACGTCGGACGGGAGCAGGTCGGGGGTGAACTGGATGCGGCTCCACGCCCCGTCGATCGACCGGGCGATCGCCTTCGCCATCGACGTCTTGCCCACCCCGGGCACGTCCTCGATCAGCAGGTGACCCTCGGCGAACAGACACACGAGCGCGAGGCGTACCGGCTCACGCTTGCCCTGGATCACGCGCTCGACGCTCGCGAGCAGGGCGTCGAACAGTGCTCCGAACGACGTATGGCGGGGAGCCGGCGCGGTCTGCACGGCGGGGGTCTCCTTTCGAGCGGCATCAGCCTAAGGGCTGGGCCCGCACTACCGTCACCGGCCGTGCGGTCGCAGAGCGTCACCGGCGGCGCCCGCTTCTGGGCCCGCGCCACGGCTGCGGTCGCGCGTCATCCGCGGCTGTGGCCCACGGCGTTGGCGCAGGCCGGCCGGCTCGCCCGTCCCCGATGGTGGCGGCGGCCGCCGTTTCTTCCGCTCCCACACGGCGAGTACCTCCGGCACCGGCTCGAGACGCAGTACGGCCGTGAGGGCGAGCCCGCCTCCGACGACGTCGTGACGTACCTCGAATGGTGCCGTCAGATGACGCGCTTTCAGCGGCGGACCCCTCGGTAGACTGCCGCCGCACGGCCGACCGCCGGAGAGGAGGTCTCGGACGCTTGGGAAGAGCCCTGCTGCTCAACGCGAGCTTCGAGCCGCTCTGCGTCGTGCCGATGCGCCGGGCGGTCGTCCTCGTGCTGAAGGACAAGGCCGAGATCATCGCCCGCAACGGCGGTGAGCTCCACTCCGAGCGCGCCGTCCTCCCGATCCCGGCTGTGATCCGCCTCGTGCACTTCGTGCGCGTGCCCTTCCGCAACCGCGTCCCGCTCTCGCGACGAGCCGTCTTCGCCCGCGACCGGCACCGGTGCCAGTACTGCAACCGCGGCGCCGAGAACATCGACCACGTCGTGCCCCGCTCGCGCGGCGGCGAGCACACCTGGGACAACGTCGTCGCCTCCTGTCGCTCCTGCAACGCGCGCAAGGAAGACCGTCTACCCCAGGAGTGCGGCCTGTCGCTCCGCCGCCATCCCCGCGCCCCCCACGCGTCCCTCTGGCTGATCGCCACCGTCGGCTCCATCGACCCCCTCTGGGAGCCCTACCTCCCCGACGGCGACCGCGTCGTCGCCTAGCCCTTAGCTCTTCTTCACGAGGGCGGGGTCCACTCGCGCCGCTGACGCCCGCCCGACTCTCGTAACCCGTTGTGCTCCCGCGTGTGTTCGCGCGGGTCAACCGGTGGGGGGTCGCACGGCACGGCCGGGTCGCCGGGCAGTCCGGCCCGCCCGGCCGAGACCCAGGTCGAAGACCCGAGCCGAGCGAGCAGCGAGCGAGGCGAGCCGGGGCTCGGCCGGATCAGCGGTGCCGGCCCGGCGGACCGGTTGTGCGGTGCGATCCCCGCCCGAGACGTGACCCAGAGGGGTGCGCAGTGGGGGCAGAAGGGTTGACCTGTGGGGAGTGGGGGCGTAGGGTGGC
>DATFVT010000172.1:0-5950 GCA_035260105.1 Acidimicrobiia bacterium | reverse complement strand
CTCGGCGGTGTGGGCCTCGCAGGAGGCGGCGTCCCGCGCTTCGAGGTTCAGGCGCAGCAACGGCTCGGTGTTGCTCGGCCGGAGGTTGAACCACCACTCCCCCAGGTCGACGGTCAACCCGTCCAGCCGGTCCTGCTGCTGTCCCCGGTACCCGTCGGCGACCCGCTCGATGACGGCGGGCGGGTCGTCGACCCGCGTGTTGATCTCGCCCGAGTCGACGTACCGCTCGAACGGTCGCCGCACCTCGGAGAGCGGCTGATCGGCGAGTGACAGGAGCTCGAGCGACACCATCGACGCGATCAGCCCGGAATCGGCGCGGTAGTTGTCCCGGAAGTAGTAGTGCGCCGAGTGCTCGCCGCCGAAGATCGCACCCGTCTCGGCCATCACCTGCTTGATGAACGAGTGGCCGACCCGGGTGCGGACGGGCGTCCCGCCCATCTCGCGCACGATCTCGGGGACGACCTTCGAGCAGATCAGGTTGTGCACGATCGTCTCGCCCGGGTTCCGTTCGAGGAACCGCTTCGCCAGCATCGCGGTCGTGATCGAACCCGACACGGGCTGGGCCTGGTCGTCGACGAGGAACACGCGGTCGGCGTCGCCGTCGAAAGCGAGCCCGACGTCGGCGTTGTGATCGAGCACCGCACGCTGCAGGTCCTTGAGGTTCTCGGGCTCGATGGGATTGGCCGGGTGGTTCGGGAACGTGCCGTCGAGCTCCGGGTAAAGGATGGTGAGGTCGAACGGCAGGTCGGCGAACACGGCGGGCACGACGGCCCCGCCCATGCCGTTGGCGGTGTCGGCGACCACTCGTAGCGGCCGCAGCGCGCCCACGTCGACGAAGGAGTGGACGTGCTCCACGTACTCGGGGAGCAGGTCGCGTTGCTCGACCCTCCCGCGCTCGCTGGCCCGCTCCAGCAGGCCGCTCTCGACGGTCGCGCGGATCTGGGCCAGGCCGGTGTCCTGGCCCACGGGGGCGGCGCCGGCCCGGCACAGCTTGATGCCGTTGTACTGGGCGGGGTTGTGGCTGGCGGTGAACATGGCCGCCGGCGCGTCGAGCCGCCCGGACGCGAAGTAAACGAGGTCGGTCGAGATCAGCCCGAGGTCGACCACGTCGGCGCCCGCCAGCGTGGCGCCGTCGGCGAACGCGGCCGTGAGCGGCCCGGACGACGGCCGCATGTCCCGCCCCATCAGCACGAGCTCGGCGCCGGTGAACACGACGAACGCGTTGCCGACCCGGCGAGCGATGTCGTCGTCGAGCTCGTCGGGATATATCCCGCGGATGTCGTAGGCCTTGAAGATTGCGTCGAGGCGGTGATCGGTCACTCGGCCGCAGGGTACCCGCCGCCGAGCCCCGTTCCGTCCGCCGCACCGGTCGTGTCCGGCGCGTCCGGCGGGCGGCGGCGACGACGACGGCGCTGCCACCACGGCCACGCGGCCAGCCCGGCCACGCCGAAGACGCCGGCGACGGTCGCGGCGCGTCCCAGGTACTCGGCCTTCGACGTCGAGTACTCGAGCCGCACTTCACGGCTCGTCGGCACGACGACCATGAAGTTGGGCGTCGCGCGCCACGGCCCCCGCGCGCCGCTCGCAGTCCAGTTCGGGAAGTAGGACGTCTTGACCATCACCGGGACACCGGTGCGGGACACCCGGAACGACACGGAGTGGTCGGTCGTCCGCACCTTGCTGACCTCGACCGGTGGCAGCTGCTCGACCGGCACCGCGGCCGCGCCGGGCAGCTTCCGGTCGGCGGCGTCGGAGCTTGAAGAGCCGGGCGGTCGGGCGCGGGGCCAGCTGGACGGGCCGTCCGCCACGAGCGGCCGGTCGAGCAACGAGACGTCGCGCGCGTCGGCCGGTGTCCGCGTCGGCGCGTCCCACCAGGGCACGCCGACCTCGTCCTGCCAGTCCCGGGCCGACACGCCGGGCACCACGACTGGCTGCTCCCGGAGCGCCTCGACGACGGGGGCGCCGCGCACCTCGTAGATCGTCCAACCCTTGGGTGCCTGCCCGTCGGCGTCGGGCGTCGTCGCGACCGGCACGAGCAGGCTGGACCGGTCGGCCTGCTCCTTGGCCTGATCGGAGAACGCGAGGTAGTAGCGGACGCCGAGCTTCTGGAGGTAGCGCACGCCCACGTCGAACTCGGCGAGCGAGCGGTACGGAAGGTTGCGCTGGGGGTTGCTCGCATTCCCGGGGGCGCTGAGCGTCGACACCGACAAGAAGTGGTAGGGCGTCGTCGCCGACGACTCGTAGTACAGACCTTCCATCGACGCGATGCGGCCGTCGGTGAAGTACGGCAACAGCATGAGCGCCAGTGGTGTGCCGTACGTCCCGAGCGCGGCGCCGCCCTCCCACAGCGCGCGCCCGGGCGGCAGTTTGTCGAGCGTCGACACGAGGCTGTTGAACTCCGGGTACACCTTGCTGTCGCTCTCGGCGCCCGTGTGCTCGTATCCGCTGTAGTTCCATTGCGCCCAGAAGGGGATGAAGCCGGTCGTCACGTACACACGCCAGATCGCGACGCTCGCCAGGATCACCGTCAGGGCCGTGATCGCCACCGCCCGCAGCATTGAGCGGTCACGCTGCCGACGACCGCCCGAGCGCAGTGCCTCGGGGCGCGGCTCCTCGGGCGGCGGTGCTTCCGCTGAGTCCTCGAGCGACGGCTCCTCACCCGTGGGTTCCTCGCGCGTGGCGTACCGCGCCACGAGGCTGCCCGCGCCGCGGATGAGCTCCGCGGCGCCGAGCATCGCGAGCAGGAGGAGCCCGAGGTACCAGAACGGCAGCAGGCGAAGGTTCCACACCGGCGTGCTGTTCACGAGGTCCGTCAGACCTTCCCAGAACCGGAACGCGAGCCCCATGATCACGGTGAGCGCGGCGAGCTCGATCGTCACGCGCCGCCGGGCGAGCACGCCGGCCACGAGAGCGGCGACGACGAGCGGCACGATCCACAGGACGTACGCCGGATACCAGGGGAACATGTACAGGCCGAACTCGCGGATCGGCTCGTAGCCCATGTCGGACGTGTACCCGAGCGTCGAGAGCAGCGGGAACGTCCACACCGCCGTCAGCAATGCGCCGACGCCACCGATCGCCGCGAGGTACGGAAACGAGCGCACGGGGCGGCGCGCCAGCCACACGACGAGCGCGCCCAGCACGGCGAACATTCCCACGACGAGGTGGCTCATCACGACGGCCGCGAGCAGGACGGCCGGGAGCCACATGCGTCGTCGGTTGTCGAGCGAATAGGCGAGCGCGCCGAGGAAGAACAGCGCCAGCGACAGCGCCAGGACGAAGGAGAACTCGCCGGCGAAGGTGCTGGGGAGGTTTCCCCCCATGATGTGCTGGTTGCCGGCGACCCGGGTGGCTTCGGCGTCGGCGCCGGGCGCGCCCTTGAAGAAGAGGAAGATCGTCGCGCCCACCGCGAACAGGGCCGGCGCGGGACGAGGGGCGCGCAGACCGCGACCGAACGCGTACGCCGCCGCCGGGAGCGCGATCGACCCCAACGCGGTGACGAGCTTGAACGCGATGTTGTAGGGCAGGATCGTGTCGAGCGCGACGATCAGCAGCGCGGGGAACGGGAAGTAGAATTGCCCGGCCGGGAAGCCGGCGAACCAGTCGGGCGCCCATCCCGCGATCCGGAACTGGGGCAGGAGGTGGTCGCGGAGATACGCCGGCCACCAGACGTGCGCGCCGGTGTCACCGCCGGCGGTGGTCGTGTTGCGCAGCAGCAGGTCGGGCTGGAGCTGGAAGAGGACGAACACGCAGCAGGCGGCGACGATCGCCACGCTCGTCCAGATCTCGAGCTGCTCCCACCACGGCCGGGCAGGGCGCGCCGACGGCCGCGCAGTCGCATCGAGCTCGCTGCCGGGCGCGTCGACGGGCGCCGGGCGCGTCGCGACCATCCGCTCAGCCTACGAGTACCAGGTCTTCCGGCCGGGTCAGCGCGGCGTCACCGCGCGACGAGGACCGAGACCGCGGTCAGGAGGTTGAACCCGGCGTGCAGGAGGATCGATCTCGACAGGTCGCCGGTGCGGATGGCGACGGCCGCAGAGATGAGCCCCAGGGCGAACAGGGCGGGAACGGCGATGACCGACCCGATCGTCGGGCTCAACAGCGGGTGGACGGCCGCGAAGGCGAGCGCTGACACGAAGGCGGCCCACGCGGGGGTCATCCGGCGCTGGAGCGCGCGCAGCAGCGCGCCCCGGAACAGCAGCTCCTCAGCGACGGGGGCGACCGTGACGACGAGCACCGCGAAGAGCACGAGCGACGGCCCCCGGGCCCGTTCGAACTGCTCGACGACGTCCTGCGTCTCCACCTTTCCGTGCACGTCGACGAGCAGTTGCAGGAACGGCAGGCTGACCAGCTGGAGCGCGACGCCGCCGAGGACCCACAGCGTGGCCGTCGTCCATCGACCCCCCGGCAGCCGGGGGACGAGGCCGAAGTCGGCTGCGAGGCTCCCGCGCCCCTTGCGGGCCGCGACGACGGCGAGGGTCCCGATGACGCCGATCGCCTGCCCGACGACCGAGGCGAGGAGGACGCCGACGTCGTCCCCGACCCGGTCGGCGTCCACGCCGGCGGCGGCGGCGACGATCGAGCTCGCGACCACGGCGGCGACGAAGCCGACGACCCACGCGACGGCGACGTCGGGGAGTCCCCACCGGATCCGCGGTCGCGCCCCGGCGGGCGGAAGAGACGGATCCATGGCGGCGCTCAACTTATCCGGGGCCTGTGGCGCGTCCCGGCGCGCGTGAACGCGACCATCTGCACCAAAGGTCCGACTCGGAGCGGGTCGACGCGAGATCGGAGACGCGAAATGCCCTCCGCAGTGACCGACTCGCCTTGCCTTTCGGCTCGGTCCGTCTGCCCCTGCGAAGGGCAGTTCGGAAGGTACACCGGCGCCTCGAAAGGGTCAAGGGTGGGATTTGCGCGTCCGCGGGCGTGTCCGTGGTCCGACCGCCGTACCATGGGCGAACCGCGGACGCGCCGCGTCCGCCCCGGATCGACAAGGCACGCCACGCATGAGTCGCCGCCCCTCCGACCTCCCCCCCGGTGGTCGGAACCCCCGCCAAGGCGGACAGAGCCCGACGCCCACGCCGACGCGGTGGCTGCCCTGGCTGATCATCGGCGCGCTCCTCGTCGGCGGCGTCTTCTTCTTCAACTTCGGGCGTACCGACAACTCGAAGGCCGACCTCAGCTACTCGCAGTTCCAGAAAGCCGTCGAGGACGGCAACGTCCAGAGCGTCGAGTTCGACCCGGAGAACGGGAAGATCACCGGGACGTTCAAGACCGAGCAGGGCGGCAAGAAGGAGTTCACGAGCTCGGGGCCCAACAACGACTTCCAGGAGACGGAGATCGCCCGGCTCCAGGAGAAGGGCGTCAACTTCAAATACGTCCGCGAGGGCTCCGACATCCTCGGCACGATCCTCATCTGGGTCATCCCGCTCGCGCTCATCATCGGCATCTTCATCTGGATCAACCGGCGGGCGCAGGGTCAGATGGGCGCGGTGATGAACATCGGGCGCAGCCGGGCGAAGGTGTACGCGACCGAGAAGCCGAAGACGACGTTCGACGACGTCGCGGGCTACGGGCCGGTGAAGCAGGAGATCGCCGAGGTCGTCGACTTCCTGAAGAACCCGGGCAAGTTCAAGCAGATCGGCGCCCGGATCCCGAAGGGCGTGCTCCTCGTCGGCCCACCCGGCACCGGCAAGACGCTCATCGCCCGGGCGGTGGCCGGCGAGGCGGGTGTGCCGTTCGTGTCCGTGACCGGCTCCGACTTCATGGAGATGTTCGTCGGCGTGGGTGCGGCGCGAGTGCGCGACCTCTTCCAGACCGCGCGCAAGCAGGCGCCGGCGATCATCTTCGTCGACGAGCTCGACTCGATCGGCCGCAAGCGCGGGGCCGGGCTCGGCGGCGGCCACGACGAGCGCGAGCAGACGCTGAACCAGATGCTCGCCGAGATGGA
>DATFVT010000171.1:0-19971 GCA_035260105.1 Acidimicrobiia bacterium | reverse complement strand
GTGACGGGGGAGCGGGCGATGGCCCGGACGAGCGACATCGGCTTGCGCCGGGAGCCCCAGCCGCCGATCCCGATCGTCATGCCGTCGCGCAGCTCCGCCACGACCTCGTCCTCGGACATCCGCTTGTCGGGCACGGATGCTCCCGGCTACTCGGTGAACTTGGGATCGCGCTTGTCGACGAACGCGTCGCGTGCTTCGTCGGCGACCCCGGAGAGGTTGAGCTCGAACGTGTAGCCCTGCTCGTACCGGTACGACTTCTTGACGTCGACCGGGTCGATGCCGTTCAGCGACTCCTTGGCGGCGCGGATCACGACCGGGCTCTTCTCGGCGATGCGTCGGGCGAGCGCGTACGCGGCGTCCCGCAGCTGTTCCCCCTCGACGACCGCGAGGACCGACCCGTAGTGGTGCAGCTCCTGGGCGGTGGCGGTCGCCGACGTGTACACCATCTCGCGCATCCGATGCTGCGGAACGAGGCGGGCGAGGTGCGTCGCGGCGCCGAGCGCGCCCCGGTCCACCTCGGGAAGCCCGAACGTGGCGTCGGCGGTGGCGAGGATCATGTCCGCGTTGCCCGCGAGGCCGACGCCGCCGCCGAGGCAGTAGCCGTGCACGGCGGCGATGACGGGGACGGCGCACTCGTAGACGGCCGCGAACGCGGCCGCGCAGCCGCGATTGGCGCCGACGAGCGCATGAAAGCCCTCCGTGCGCTGCATCTCCTTGATGTCCACGCCGGCGTTGAAGCCCTTCCCTTCGGCCCGCAGGATCACGACGCGCACGCGCGGGTCGTCGCCGAGTCCCCGAACCAGGTCGGCGAGCTCGAACCATCCGGCGACCGTGAGCGCGTTGACCGGCGGATTGTCCATCACGACCTCGGCGATGCCGTCGCCGTCGACCGCGTGCGTGATGCCCATCGCGTCCTTGCTCTGATGCGGGCTGCTGGATCTGATGACCCGTCAGATGTGACGGCTACCTTATCCGCATGGCCGATCCGCTCGACCTGTCGGGCAACGTCGTGATCGTCACAGGTGGGTGTCGCGGCATCGGACGCGGCATCGCGGCGCGGTTTCTGGATGCCGGCGCGGACGTCGTGGTCTGTTGCCGCCACGAGCCCGAGACGCTGCCGCGCTCGGGCGAGCGCGAGGCGGCCTTCGTCGCCGCCGACGTGCGCGAGCCCGAGGAGATCGACAAGGTCGTCGGGTTCACGACGAACCGCTTCGGCCGGGTCGACGTGCTCGTCAACAACGCCGGTGGCTCGCCGCCGGCCGACTCCGCCACCGTGTCGCCGAAGTTCTCGACCGCGATCATCACGCTGAACCTCGTCGCCCCGCTGGTGTTCGCGCAGCGGGCGAACGCGGTGATGCAGGACCAGCCCGAAGGCGGGGTCATCCTCAACATCGCCAGCGTGAGCGGGATCCGGCCCTCGCCCGGCACCGCCGCTTACGGCGCGGCGAAGGCCGGACTGCTCAACCTCACCCAGACGCTCGCGGTCGACTACGCGCCGAAGGTGCGCGTGAACGCCGTCACGGCCGGTCTCGTGAAGACCGAGCAGTCGCACCTCTTCTACGGCGACGAGGACGGGATCGCCGCCGTCGGCGCCACCGTGCCGCTGGGCCGGATGGCCGACCCCTCGGACGTCGCCGACGTCTGCCTGTTCCTTGCCTCGCCGCTCGCCCGCTACGTCACCGGCGAGAGCATCGTCGTGCACGGCGGCGGCGAGCGCCCCGCCTACATGGACGCGGCGAAGAACACCCGCTCTTGAACCGCCCCTGAACCGCGTTGTCACGAAAACTCGGCATATCAGCGCGTTTCTGTGACAACGGGGGAGGAGGTCAGGGGTGCTGGCTGCTGACGGAGACGACCTCGCCCGTCATGTACGCGGAGTAGTCGCTGGCGAGGAAGACGATCACGTTGGCGACCTCCCAGGGCTCGGCCGACCGCCCGAACGCCTCCCGCGTCACGAGCTCGTCGATCGCGTCCTGGGGCATGACCTTGGCCAGGTGCTCGTGGACGGCGAGGCTCGGAGCCACCGCGTTCACGCGCACGTTGGCGGGCGCGGCCTCGATGGCGGCGCAGCGCGTCAACGCCATGACACCCGCCTTCGCCGCCGCGTAGTGCGCCTGGCCCTCCTGGGCGCGCCAGCCGAGCACGGACGCGTTGTTCACGATGGCGCCCGCTCCGCGCGGCAGCATGTGCTGCAAGGCGGCGCGGGTGCACCGGAAGGTGCCGTTCAGCGTGACGTCCAGCACCTGGGCCCACTCGTCGTCGGTCATGTCGACCAGGCGAGCCGTGCCGCCGAGGCCGGCGTTGTTGACGACCACGTCGAGGCGGCCGGTCGCGCCGGTCGCGGTCTCGAACATGGCGCCCACCTGGTGCTGATCGGTCACGTCGCAGACGGCCGTCGCCGGTCGCGCGCCCATGACGTCCTCGAGCTGCTCGGCGGCCTCGCCGAGCCGGCGCTCGTGCCGGTCGCTCAGCACCACGACCGCGCCCTCCTCAGCGCACCGCCTGGCCGCCGCGAAGCCGATGCCGGTCCCCGCCGCCGCCGTCACGAGCACCGTCTTGCCCTCGAGGAGCGCGTGACCGGCCGGAGGCGAAGCGGCGGTGCCGGTCACGCCGTCACCTTGGGCTCGGGCGGCAACCCGAGGGCGCGCTCTCCGATCACGTTGCGTTGGATCTGGTTCGAGCCGCCGTAGATGGTGTCGGCACGCGTGTACAGGAACAGCCGCTGCGCCGGGCTCAGCTCGTACGGCGCCGCGAGCACGATCTCGGCGTCCGGGCCGAGCACGTCCACGGCGAGCTCGCCGAGCTCCCGGTGGAAGCTCGCCCAGTACAGCTTGTGGATCGCCGTCTGCGGCGTGATGTCGCCCCCTGCCATGGACGTGAGGCTTCGCAGCGCGTTGTACCGCATGATGCGCAACCCGATCCACGCGCCCGCCAGCCGCTGACGGAAGACCGGGTCGCTCGACCGGCCCGTCTTCTTGGCCGTCTCGGTGATGTCGACCAGCTCGTTCTCGAACGCCAGCTGCTGCCCCAGCGTCGACGCACCCCGCTCGAACGCCAGCGTCCCCATGGCGACCTTCCAGCCGCCGTTCACCTCGCCGACCACGTCGCCGACCGCCGCGCGCGCAGCGTCGAAGAACACCTCGTTGAACTCGGAGGTCCCGGTGAGCTGCACGATGGGCCGGATCTCGATGCCGGGCTGGCGCACCGGGACCAGCAGGTAGGAGATCCCGCGATGTCGTGGCGCGTCCCGGTCGGTGCGGCACAGCACGAAGCACCAGTCGGCCCAATGGGCGAGCGACGTCCAGATCTTCTGGCCCGTGATCACCCATTCGTCGCCGTCGCGCTCGGCGCGCGTCTGCACGTTGGCGAGGTCGGAGCCGGCGTCCGGCTCGGAGTAGCCCTGGCACCAGATGTCCTCGCCCGACGCGATGCGCGGGAGGAAGCGGCGCTTCTGCTCGTCGCTCCCGAAGTGCAGGATGGTCGGCCCGATGAGCCCTTCGCCGACGATGCCGACGCGGCCCGGGCCGCCGGCGCGCGCGTACTCCTCGTAGAAGATCACCTGCTGGAGCAGCGTTGCGTTCCGGCCGCCGTACTCCTCCGGGAACGACAGGCACGTCCATCGGGCGGCACCGAGGGCGCGCTCCCACGCCAGTCGCTCGTCGAACAATGCGTGCTCGTCACCCGGGCCGCCCCGGCCCCGCACCACCGCGAACTCGCCCGTGAGGCGGTCGGTCAGCCACTCGCGCGCCTCGGCGCGGAATGCGTCGTCCTCCGGCGAAGAGCCCAGGTCCACGCGGCGAAGCTACTCCGCGCTCCTGCCGGTACCGCCGAGCGACGAGCTAGTCGAGCGCGCCGTCGGCTTCGAGACGCTTGCGCTCCTCGGGTGACAGCCCGAGCAGGTCGCCGAGGACCCAGTCGTTGTCCTGACCCAGCGTCGGGCCCGACCGGTCGTACCCGTGAGCCTGGTCGCCGACGCGCGTCCCGGTGCGCTCGTACAGCCCGTCGCCCATGTACGGGTGCGTGAGCGGGACGAAATGCTCGCGGTACGTGACCTGGGGATCGTCGTGGACGTCGCCGAAGTCCTGCAACGGCACCGCTTCGATCCCAGCAGCCTGGAGGAGGTCGGCGGCCTCCTCGCGCGTCTGCATCCGGGTCCACGCCTCGACCGCGGCCTCGACCTCGTCGATCCGCTCGAGACGCGCGTCGAGCGTGGCCAGTGACAGGTCGTCGTAGCCCAGGAAGCCGGTGAGGCGCGCCCACTCGTCGTCCGTCCAGCACGCGATCGCGATCCACCGGTCCTCGCCCAGGCACGCGAACGCGCCGTGGGGCACGGCGCGCGGTGACCGGTTGCCCATGCGGGTGCCGATCACTCCGTCGAGCTCGTAGTCGAGCAGCCACGGGCTGAGCGAGTAGCTGCCCGCCTCGACCTGGGCGACGTCCAGGTACACGCCCCGACCGGTCCGTCGGCGGTGCAGCAGGCCGGCGGCGAGCGCGGACGCGACGAACCGCGGTGCGAGCGAGTCCGTGATCGTCGCGTAGGGCCCGACCGGCTCGCGGTCGGGCCAGCCCGTCAGCCAGTTGAAGCCGGCGAGCGCGGCGCCCTGGCTGCCGAACCCCGGGTAGTTCCGGTGGGGGCCGGTCTGCCCCTGAAGGCAGGAGCTGATCATCACCAGATCGGGCTTGCCCGCGCAGAGGGTCTCGTAGTCGAGCCCGAAGCCGCGCATCGCACGCGGGGCAAAGTTCTCGACGACGGCGTCCGCCCACTCGGTGACGAGCCGCTTGGCGATGGCGACTCCCTCGGGATGCTTGAGGTCGAGTGTGATGCTGCGCTTGCTGACGTTGAGCCCGTCGAACATCGGCGCACCCTCGAGGCCGTGCGGGTTGCCGGGGCCGAGCCCGTACACGCGGAGGAAATCGGGGCGGCTGCGCGACTCGACGCGCAACACCGTCGCCCCGTGCTCGACGAAGTAGCGCGTCGAGATGGGCCCGGCTGCGCCTGATCCGAACTCGAGGATGTTCGTGCCTTCCCAGGCGGCGTCGCCGCCTCGTCGGGACGCGAGCCCCGCGTCAGGCGCCGGTTTGCGACCCAACGCTGCGGCGGGCGTGGTTCCCAGCCCGGGTGCGGGTCCCGGTGGACGTGCCCGCCGCGCGTCACCGTCGGGGCCCGACACGGTCACGAACGAGAGCGGGAAGCGGGCGACGTCGCCGACGGGGCCGAAGAACTCGCGCGCCGCGAGCTGGGCGCTGGCGTAGATCTCCCGGGGCGAGTTGCACGGCGCGAGCATGAGATTCGTCTCGCAAGCGATCTCGTACAGGTCCTGCATCGTGTGCCGGGCGAAGTACTCGGCGACGGGCTGCTCGATCGCCTTGAGATCGTCGTCGCTCGCCGTGGTGTGCAGAAAGTCGTTCCAGTCGCGCTCGGTGAGCGCACCGGCGTCGATGTCGTCTTCCTCGACGACGAGCCGCGTCAGCGTCGTGAGGGAGGGGACCCGCGCCTTCCCTCCCCGCAGCCCGAACGAGACCCACCCGTCCCGGCAGGGCCAGATCTCGCGGGTGCGGCCGATGTTGGCGCCACCGCGGGCGCCGCGATGGCCGGTCTTGGGGAACGACGCCAGCCCGACCATGTTGGCGACGAAGACGACCTCCTGCATCGAGACGTCGATGCGCGCGGGGGAGCCCGACGCCAGCCCGGTCAGCACCGCGAACGCCGTCTCGGAGCCGACGTGCGCGTACCCCGACGGCTCGGTGCACCGCACCGGGGGACGGTCGGGATCGCCGGTCGCGTACATGTTCCCGCTCGCCGCCATCACCCCGAGGTCGGACGCACGCCAGCCGGATCTCGGGCCGGTGAGGCCGAAGGGCGTGACGCTCACCCAGACCGCGCCCGGTGCGCGCACCGGATCCAGCGCGAGCGCGCCCGGGAAACCGGGGGTGTCGATCACGGCGTCGGCCGTCGCGAGGAGTTCGTCGAGCCTCGGATCGTCGGCGTCGTCGACCACGACGCTCGCCTTGCCGGCACCCCAGGCGAGGAAGCGGTGGGGGAGCGCGCGCAGAGGGTGCCCGCCCGGCGGCTCGACGAGGACCACGTCGGCGCCGAGGTCGGCGAGGATGCGCCCCGCCATCGCGGCGGGCTCGCCGGCGAGATCGACGACGCGCGTGCCGGCGAGAAGTGCTTCGTTCATCGTCCTCCCGTCGACCTGACGCTCGTGTCAGGCTAGCCTGATCCCGATTCGTTCCGAGCCGAGCCCCGCACCGGAGGCACCCGGTATGACCAAGTACCGCATCGTCGACGCCGACTGCCACATCCTGGAGCCCCCCGACATCTGGCAGAACTGGCTCCCCGAGAAGTATCAGGACAAGGCGCCCAAGCTCGTCAAGGACGCCGACGGCGGCGACGCGTGGCTGACGGCGGTCGGCGGCGACCCCGACCCGATCGGCCTGACGGCGACGCCCGGGATGCCGTTCGACAAGTTCCGGTGGCTGGGCGTGACCTACGACGAGGCGCGCAAGGGTTGCTACAACGGCGCCTCCCGCCTCGAGGACATGGACATCGACGGTGTCGACGCCGAGGTGCTGTTCCCGCCCCAGCGCACGATGAGCCACTTCCTCGGCGACGACGATCCCGACTTCGTGCTCGCCGGCGTCGAGGCCTACAACAACTTCCTGTTCGAGGAGTTCTGCGCGCCCGATCCGACGCGACTCGTCGGGATGGCGCAGATCCCGTCGCTCGGGATCGACTCGGCCGTCGACGGGCTCCGCAAGGCGAAGGCGCGCGGGGCCAAGGGCGTGGTCATCTCGAACTGGCCTTCGGGCGGTGAGAGCGTGTCCACCGCCGACGACCCGTTCTGGGCCGCCGCCGTCGACGAGCGCATGCCGGTCACCGTGCACATCAACATCGTCAGCCGCGAGATGCGGATGAAGCAGCGCCAAGCGGCCGCCAAGTCCGGCAACAAGATGTACGGGGGCGGCAAGGGCGAGGCGGTGAAGGCGAAGGCGGTCGGCAGCCTGAGCCACGTGTTCTCGATGTCGGCCGGCAACATCTCGCAGATGATCTTCACCGGCGTCTTCGACCGGTTCCCGGAGCTGCAGCTGCCGTGGATCGAGATCGGCGTCGGATGGCTGCCGCACTTCATCGAGATGCTCGACGACAAGTTCTGGCGCAACCGCTCGTGGGGCGAGCTCCCCATCAGCCAGCCGCCGTCGTTCTACTGGAAGCGCAACAACAGCGCGACGTTCATCACCGACCGCTCGGGGATCGAGCTGCGGGAGCGCGTCGGCGTCGACACGATCATGTGGTCGAGCGACTACCCGCACCACGGCAATGATTGGCCGTACTCGCGCAAGGTCATCGAGGACACGATGGGGAACATCCCCGCCGACGAGCGCGACCGCATGGTCGGCGGGAACGCTGTCCGCATCTTCGGGCTCGACGACTGAGACGATCCGTCGCGCGCCTCCGCGGCGCGCATCGGACACTCCGCCACAGATAGCGTGAATGGGCCCCGGGTGAGGGGCTCTGTCTTCCTTCTGGGACGGAAACCCCTGCCCGGGGCCCTGGGCGCCTTTCGGCGCGCACCCGGTACAACGACGAGGCCTCGGCGCCCGTTACGGAACCTCCTGAGCCTCTCGGCCGGCGACCGGACGTCGGCCGAGAGGGGCTCAGGAGTGTCGTGGGTCGTCTCGATCAGGGCCGGTGGCCCTGGCCGTTGCCGCCTGGGTCGGCCGGGGGCCCGTGTTCATCGCTCGTAGGGTTCGCATGGTCGTTGGCGTTGCTGTTGCCGTTGGCGTTCGTGGCGCCGCCTGTTGGCACGGGGGGTGTGCCTTGACCGTGTGGCGTGTTGCCACCGGGCGTCGCGTTCGCGCAATAGGCGGCGACGTTGCCGGTGCCGCCGGCGGCAGTCGCGAGAGCCTGGAACGCGACCGAGTCGGCCTTGCCGCCGTTGGTCGTGCCCTGGCCCGATGTGTACGCGTTGCAGAGCCCGAACTCCGCCGGGCCGGTCGCGTCCGGTCCCTGACCGTTCGGCGTTGGCGATGCGGCATCCGAGGCCGGTGCAGCCGGTGTGGCCGCCACGCTCGAACTCCCGCCGTGGTCGGCGGCGGATACCGCCGTCGGGTTGGGACCGTCATCACGGCCGCCGGCGACGGGCAACGTGCCTGTCTGCGCGGCAACTGCAATGCCGCCCACGAGTCCGGCTGCCACCATTGCCAGCCCAGCGACCACGGTGCGTCGATGCCAGCGCATGCATGACCCTTCAGGTCGGCGAGTGGTTGTCGACCGAACAGAACGTTCGGGGATCCTGCTGCGTTACAGGCGATCAGCGGCCTTTGCCGTTTCCGACGCCGAGCGGCGGCGAGCCGTTGGGCGAGTGGTCGTTGCCGCGGCCCTTCGCGGTGCTCGGAGGAGTCCCGTGGGCTGGAGTCCCCCGACCGTTGCCTGACACAGCGGGGTTCGACGGCGTCGTCGGCGAAACACCGGTACTCGGGGCAGGCGAGCCCCGCTCGGACGGGACCGGGCTCGTCGCAGCCGGGGCCGGCGGAGTCGTCGTCGGCGGTGGTTCCTCGACGCCGGCAGGCGCACCACCATCTGACGGCACCGAGATCCCCACGCTCCCCAGCACCGCGGAGGCCGCGTTCTGCGCCGGTTCGGGGAGAGATCCCGCCGACGCCAAGCCGCCGGTGACGCACACCGCAGCGGCGAGGACGGCCGCGGCAGTGAGCCGAGCCGCACGCCCTGACCACCGGCGGGAACGCCGTGCTCGCCGCTGCGGGCGCGGCCGGACGACGACGGCAGCAGCGATCCGCCCGACGGCGGCCGGCTGAGCGGCGGATTCCACGTCTTCCGACGCGGGCCGCAATGCGTTCAGTACCCGGGCGACAGTCCGGTACTCGGGGGGCGCGTCGCCGACGTCCACCGCACCTGTCACGAGGCGCTCGGCCGTGCCGGGGTCGAGAGCGAACGGGTCCATTTCGGACGGAATACCGACGTGCGGCGTCATGGCGTTACACCCCGGCGCTCGGGCGCTTCGTGGGAGAGCCTCTCCGCAAGCCGTCGGAGACCCCGGTGCTGGAGAACACGAACGTTCCCGGGCCGTTTGCCCAGCATCGCCGCGACCTCGTCCACGTCGAGCCCGCCGAGGACCCGGAGCAAGATGACCTCGGCTTGGTCTGGCCGCAAGCATTCGCGCACCAACGCGACTGCGGCGTCGGCGCTGAGCACGTCGAGGGCGGTCATCGCGGGATCGTCATCGGCGGGCCGTTCGCGGAGCGATTCCGGCGGCATCACAACGCTGGGCCGACGGCCTTCGCGTCGTCGCGCGTCGATCAGGCGGTTCCTCGCGATCGTGAACATCCACGCACGGAACTGCCGCTCGTCACCGCGGAACCGTGCGAGGTCGCGCGCGGCGACGAACCATGTGTCGGCCTCGACGTCCTCGGCCATCGCGGGATCGAGTCCGCGCAGGAAGCGCAGCAAGCGGGGATGGACGTCCCGCCACAAGACCGCGATCGCCCAGTGCGCGCCCTGCTGCGCGGCCGCGAGTACAGGACCGAACTCGCTCGTCGCCACGTCAGCCGATGACCGGTGGCACGGAAGGGTCGATGGCTAGTGCCTTCGTGTCGTAGGAGTCACGCGCCGACGGGCCTGACCCTACCCACCGCGAACGTCCCCGCACCTGGAGCTTTGAGGAGGATGGACGGGTCCGCGCGTTTTGTCGTGAACGCGCCGGTACGGTGCCGCAGTGACTCGCGAGACCCCCGCGCGCCTCAGGTCTTCGTCCAGCGGGGGAGGACGACATCCTCCACCCGGTGGAAGACCACGCGCACCGGCTCCCCGATGACGATGGTCGCGGGGTCGATCTCGTTGACCTCGCCGTCGGGGCCCGTCACGAGGTTGCCGACGAACCGCAGCGCCGGGTCCTCGTCGAGCGCGACGACGATCACGTTGTAGGGCGCGAGCTCCTGGTAGGCGGGGAGCAGCGGCGGGTGGGGCACGATGTAGGACCAGATGGTGCCGCGCCCCGACATCGGCTCCCAGCGGTACTCGAGCGAGCGGCAGTGCGGGCACATCGGGCGGGGCGGCATCCGGCGGCGCCCGCAGCTCTTGCAAGTCTGAACGAGAAGCTCGCCGCGCGCGCAGCCCGCCCAGAACTCGGCTGTGTCCGGGTCGTCCACGTCGGGCAGCAGGAACTGTGCTTCCACCCCGGCTACCTCCTGAGGAGCAGCGCGCTGGTGGGCACGCCCTCGCCGCTCGTGACGAGGCAGGTCTCGGCCTCGTCGACCTGGCTCGTCGAGGTGCCGCGCATCTGACGCACACCTTCGAGCACGAGGTTCAAGCCGTGGACGTACGCCTCTGACATGCCGCCGCCGGCCGTGTTCGTCGGCAGGCGGCCGTCGGGCCACTCGAGGGCACCGTCGTCCGTGAAGGCCGCGCCTTCACCCCGGGCGCAGAACCCGTACCCCTCGAGCGAGAGCGGGATGAGCGGGCTGAACGCGTCGTAGATCTGCGCGACCGGCACCTCGGCCGGGGTGACATCCGCCCGCGCCCACAGCCGCGCTGCGCAAGCGTACGACGGGCCGAGCAGCGGATCGTCGTTGAAGTAGTTCGTCATCACCTGGTGTTGCTGCGGGATGCTCTGAGCGAACGCGTGCACGTACGCGGGCGGTTGCGGCAGGTCCTTCGCCCGCTCGGCCGAGACGATCACGACCGCCAGTGCGCCGTCGGTCTCGAGGCAGTTGTCGAACAGGCACAGCGGCTCGGAGATCCAGCGGGCGTCCATGTACTGCTCGTGGGTGAGCGGCTTGTCGTACATCGTCGCTGCGGGATTGCGGTTGGCGTGCTTGCGGAACGCGAGGGCAACGTTCGCGAGGTGCTCACGCGTCGCGCCGAACTCGTGCATGTACCGGCGCGTGAGCACGGCGATCTCGTCGACCGGGCGCAGCAGGCCGAACGGCCGGCTCCACTGCCAGTGCCCGGTGATACGGCGGCTCACCTGCGACCACGGGCGGCTCCCCCTCGCCGCGCGCTTCCGTGCCCGCCACGCGACCGCGACGTTGCACTGACCCGTCGCGACGGCCATAGCGGCATGACCGACCGCCCCGCACCCGGCGCCGCCGCCGTACCCGACCTCGGAGAAGAACGTGATGTCCCCGAGGCCGACGTTGCGGGCGACGTCGACTTCGCGGCCTTCCTCCATCGAGAACATCGCCAGGCCGTCGACCTCGGCCGGCGCGATGCCGGCGTCGTCGACCGCAGCGGAGATCGCCTGGCATGCCAGCGACAGCTCCGAGTCGGGCAGTCCCTTGGCGAACGCGGTCTGGCCGATGCCGACGATCGCGGTCCGGTCGGTGAGCGTTCCGGCCATCAGGCGGCTCCCGGGGCGGGACTCGTCGGCACGCGAGCTACCAACCCTTGAACTCGGGCGGACGGCGCTCGATGAAGCTCGCCCGTCCCTCCTGCATGTCCTGGGTGCGGGTCACCAGCTCCTGGGCGTACGCCTCGTCCCAGAACGAGCCGGCACGGTCGGTCTCGAGGGCGCGGTTGGTGAGCCACTTCGTGAACGCGATGGCGCGAGTCGGCATCTTGGCGAGGCGGCCGGCCCACTCGCCGAGCGTCTTCTCGAGCTCGGCGCGTGGAACGATCTTGTTGGCCAAACCGATGCGCTCGGCCTCGGACGCCGGCACGTCGTCCCCGAAGAAGAACAGCTCCTTCGCCTTCTGCGGTCCGATCAGACGCGTCAACAGGTACGCGCCACCGGCGTCCGGGATGATCGCGCGGCGGATGAACACCTCGATGAAGCGCGCTTCCTCCGCCATGATCACGAGGTCGCTCGCGAGGGCGAGGTGCATGCCTCCGCCGGCTGCGGTCCCGTTGACGCCCGCGACCACCGGCTTCTCGCAGTCGAGGACGGACGCGATGAGGCGCTGGAACCCGCGCTGAATGGTGCGTCCACCGTCGCCGACGATCATGTCGGGCGCGCCGGGCGGCCGCTCCAGCGGCGGGCGGGCCTCACGCAGGTCGGCGCCGGTGCAGAACCCCTTCTCGCCGGTCCCGGTGATGACGACGGCGCGCACCTGGTAGTCGACCGACGCGTGCTCGAGCCACTCGATGATCTGGTTCCGCATCGCGACGGTCATGGCGTTGCCGGCGTCGGGTCGGTTCAGCGTGATCCAGAGCACGCCGTCCTCCAGCCGGCGCCGGACGTCCTCGATCGTTTCGTTCATGTACGCACCACCAGGGCATCGAGGGCGACCGCACCCCGCGGCCGCACGATCAACGGATTGACGTCGAGCTCGCGCACGTCGTGGGCGAGGTCCATCGCCAGGCGCTGCACGTTCATGATGACATCCACGAGGGCGTCGACATCGACCGGCTTCTGCCCGCGCGCCCCTTCGAGGAGCGGAAATCCCCGCAGCTCCCGGACCATGCGATCCGCCTCGTCGCGGCCGAAGGGTGGCACCCGGAACGACACGTCCCGCAACACCTCGACGAACACGCCGCCCAGCCCCACCATGACGACCGGCCCGAAGAGGGGGTCGCGGGACACGCCGACGACGGTCTCGACGCCGTTGCTCACGGTCTCGCAGACGAGCACGCCGTCGATGCGGCCGCGCCTGCCGGCGGCGCGTCCGGCCTTGCTCATCAGCTCCTCGTAGGCGGCGCGGACCTCGCGCGCCGAGGCGACGTCGAGGCGCACGAGCCCGAGGTCGCTCTTGTGCGTCAGGTCGGGCGACGAGACCTTCATCACCACCGGGTACCCGAGCCGCTTCGCGGCGTCGACCGCTTCCGCGGCGCTCCCGCACAGCACGTCACGGCTCGACCGCACGCCGTACGCCTTCAGCACCTGCTTCGACGCGTGCTCGGACAGCGCTTCGCCCGTCCCGCCGGCGTCGAGCACGCGCCGGGCCTTGGCCGCCGCCGGCGACGGCTCGGTGGGCGCGTCGTCGAACGGGGAGCGGTAGCGGTCGGCGAACTGCCAGTAGTCGACGTGCGCCCGCACCGCCCGCACGCAGTTGGCGAACGTGCGGAAGACGGGCAGCCCGCCGTCGAGCAGGCGGAAGTAGTAGGTGTCGTCGGTGCCGGCCGGCGCGCCCCAGACCACGAAGATCGGTTTGTCCGTCGTCTTGGACACGTCGACCAGGTCGCGAGTGAACGGCTCGCTGAAGATCTCGACGGCGCCGGTGATCGGCACGACGAGCACGTCGACGTTCGGGTCCGCGAGCACGAGATCGAGGATGCGCCGGCCGCGCGCGTCGGCGACGGGCGGACCTCCGCAGTCGACCGGGTTCGAGACGCGCAGGTACCCGGGGATCAGCCCGTCGTGCAGGGCGCGCTGGGTCTCGCGGGCGAGTGGAGGGATCTCGAGCCCTGCGGCCGAGATCATGTCGGCGATGTGAGCACCGGTGCCGCCCGAGATCGCGTAGACGCCGACGCCGCCACCGCGCGACGGCTTCGTGCGGGCGAACGCGGCCGAGGTGTCGAGGAGGTCGTCGAGCCCTTCGGCGCGCGTGATCCCGAACTGGCGGAACACGGCCGACGTCACCGCGTCGGAGCCGGTGAGATGGCCGGTGTGCGCCATGGCCATCGACTGGCCCTCGTCCGTGCGACCGACCTTCACCACCACCATCGGCTTCTTCAGGCGGGCGGCGTGGTCGGCAGCGAGCATGAGTGTCCGGCCGTCCTTGAAGCCCTCGATGTACGCGGCGATGACACCGACCTCGGTCTGGTCGGCGAAGTAGCGGGCGAAGTCGGCGAACTCGAGATCGACCTCGTTGCCGGTGGGGGCCCAGTGCGTGAGGCGGATGCCGATCTCCTGGCCCTGGAACACGGGGCGTCCCTGATGGCCGCTCTGGGTGATGAGCGCGATGGACGGCCCGGTGAGGTCGGCGCGGAAGTCCTCGAACGCGTTGAGGTTCGTGTTGGGCCCGAGCAGGCGCACGTCGCCGTCGCGTACGAGCTCGTCGAGGCGGCCTTGGAGCTGCTCGCCGTCCTTGCCCGCCTCGGCGAAGCCGGCGGCGAAGATGACGGCGAACGCCGCCTTGCGCTGCAGGACCTCCTCGAAGGTGTCGACCGCCCTGCCGGTCAGGATGACCGCGAGGTCGAGGTCACCGGGAACGTCGAACACGGACGGGTAGCACCGCTCGCCGAGCACGGTCTCGTGTGTCGGATGCACGGGATAGAAGGTCGCACCGTGCGTGTCCGCCCAGCCCTTGATCTTGCGTGTCATCGCCGTGTTCGGCTTCCGGGACGCCTCCGAGGCGCCGATGACGGCGACGGTCCGGGGATGCAGGAACCGGTCGAGGTCGACGTCGCGGAGCGCCAGGGCGCGGCCACTCACATCGACGCGTGGAGAGGAAGGCAAGCGAGCTCCGACTGCCGGGTCACCAAGTATGACGTGAGAGTCAGGTTCCTGCGAGTTCCCGGCCGCCGGTAGCGTCTCCGCATCGTGACCCCGCCGCGCACGATCGTCGCCGTCGGCGCCTCGCTGGCCGGGCTGCGCGCCGTCGAGACGCTGCGCCGCGAGGGCTACGACGGCCGGCTCGTGCTCGTCGGCGCCGAGTCGCACCTCCCGTACGACCGACCGCCGCTGTCCAAGGAGCTGCTGGCGGGCGAATGGGAGCCCGACCAGATCGCGCTGCGCAAACAGCCGTACGACGACCTCGACCTCGACCTGCGGCTCGGGCGACGGGCCACGGGACTCGACATCGAAAACCGGGTCGTCGAGCTGGACGGCGGCGACGCACTCGGGTTCGAGGGGCTGGTCGTCGCGACCGGTGCGCGCCCGCGCACCTTGCCCGGTACGCCTGCGCTCGACGGGATCTTCGTGCTGCGAACTCTCGATGACTGCCTCTCCATCCGCGCGCGTCTCGATGCCCGTCCCCGGGTGGTCGTGATCGGCGCCGGCTTCATCGGCTCCGAGGTCGCGGCCACGTGCCGCGGGCGCGGCCTCGATGTCACGGTGCTCGAGATGCTCGCGACCCCGTTGGAACGCGCGGTGGGCCCGGTCGTCGGCGACGCGTGCGGACGGCTGCACCACCGCCACGGGGTCGACCTGCGATGCGGGGTGACCGTCGCCGGGTTCGAGGGGACCGAGCGGGTCGAGAAGGTGCGGCTCACGGACGGGAGCACGATCGAGGCCGACGTGGTCGTGGTCGGCGTCGGCGTCGTGCCCGAGACGCGCTGGCTGGAGAGCAGCGGCCTCGAGTTGGACAACGGTGTGGTGTGCGACGAGACCTGCCTCGCCGCGCCGGGTGTCGTCGCCGCCGGTGACGTCGCCCGATGGCCCAACCCGCTGTTCGACGGCGAGCGCATGCGCGTCGAGCACTGGACCAATGCCACGGAGCAGGGCGTGGCGGCGGCGCGCCGCCTGCTCGTCGACGACGCCGCTGCGGCGGAACCGTTCGCACCCGTGCCGTTCGTGTGGTCGGACCAGTACGACGTCAAGATCCAGGTCGTCGGCAGCATCCGCGGTGACGACGAGGTCGCGGTCGTCGACGGGTCCCTCGACGAGCATCGCTTCGTGGCGCTGTTCGGGCGAGGCGGCCGTCTCGTCGGCGCGCTCGGGTTCAGCCGGCCTCGCCTCGTCATGCAGTACCGCCGCCTGATCGCCGATCGCGCTTCGTGGGACGACGCGCTCGCTCATGCCGCCGCCGGATAGCCGCTGGCGCCGCTCGACACCGGGGGGCGACCATGGCGCCGTGGCCCAGCGCGAACGCCTCCTGACGCCGCGCTTCCTGCTCGTCGTCGCGTCGGGGCTCAGCTACTTCATGGCGATCGGGATGCTCATCCCGGTCGTGCCCCAGTACGTGAAGGGCCCACTCGGCGGCGGCAACGTGGGCGTGGGCGTGGCCGTCGGCGCGCTGTTCGTCGGCGCCATCCTCCTGCGACCGTACGCGGGCCGTGTCGGCGACCGGTTCGGACGGCGCGTCCTCATCATCGGCGGAGCGCTCGTGGTCGCCGTGACGACGGCGTTCTACGGCGCCGTCGACGCGCTCCCGTTCCTCGTCGGGATCCGGCTCCTCACCGGCGTCGGCGAAGCGGCGTTCTTCGTGGGCGCCGCCACGATGATCACCGACCTGGCGCCCGAGCACCGGCGGGGCGAGGCGGTCAGCTACTGGTCGGTGGCGGTGTACGGCGGGCTCGCGTTCGGGCCCGCGGTGGGTGAGACCGTGCTCGGCGACGACCGGTTCGTCGCCGCGTGGGCGGTGTCGGCGGCCCTGGCGCTCCTCGCCGCCGTGCTCGGCACGATCACGGTCGAGACCGCCCGCCGCGTTCCCACCGCGCCCCCGGGCAAGCTGCTCCATCGAGCCGCGCTCGCTCCGGGCACCGTGCTGTTCCTCGGGCTCGTCGGGCTCGCGGGGTTCACGGCGTTCGTCCCGCTGTACGTGCGCGAGCTCGGTCTTGGTGGTGCCGACGGCATCTTCCTCCTCTATGGCGGGCTCATCCTGTGTGTGCGCATCCTCGGCGCGCGCCTGCCCGACGTGCTCGGTGGCCGACTCGCCGCGACCATCGCCCTCCTGGGCGGCGCCACCGGTCTCACCCTGATGGCCGGCTGGCCCACCGTGGCCGGGCTCGTCACCGGCACGATCGTCTTCGCGGCGGGGATGTCGCTGCTCTATCCCGCGCTCATGCTCCTCGCGCTCACGCGCGTCCCGGACTACGAGCGCGGATCGGTCGTGGGCACCTTCAGCAGCTTCTTCGACCTCTCGCAGGGGCTGGGCGCGTTGATCCTCGGCGTGGTGGCGGCCGCCAGCGGCTACCGGGGCGCGTTCGCCGGCGGAGCTGTCGCAGCTGTCCTCGGAGTCGTGCTGCTCCAGCTCGGCATCGGGCTGAACGCGCGCGGACGCGTCGAGCCGACCGGCGCGAGCGCCGAGCGCGTCCCGGCGTAGGCGTTCGCCCGGACGGTGACGTCACTCCTCGTCACGAACGACTTCCCGCCCAAGGTGGGTGGCATCCAGTCCTACCTGTACGAGCTCTGGCGTCGCCTCCCGCCCGCGGAGACGCACGTGCTCACGACGCCATATCGCGACGCAGCCGCATGGGACGCCGCCCAGGCGTTCACCATCGGGCGTGCCCGCTCGCGCGTGCTGCTGCCGACCCGCGCGCTGACCCGCCGCGCCGACGCGATCGCGCGCGATCGAGGCGCCGACGTGATCTTCCTCGACCCGATGCTGCCGCTCGGGCTCGTCGGGCCCCGACTGCGCGCCGCCCCCTACGTCGTGATCGCGCACGGCGCCGAGGTGAACGTCCCCGGCCGTCTGCCCGGGAGCCGGATGCTGGCGAGACGGGTGCTCCGGTCGGCGGCGGGGGTGGTCGCAGCGGGTGAGTACCCGGCCCGGGTCGCGTCCCGCGCCGCCGGCGCCGCTCTACCGACGCTGGCCGTGCCGCCGGGCGTCGACACCGACCGGTTCCGTCCGCTGAGCACCGAGGACCGGGACGCGGCCCGACGCCGGTTCGGCCTCGCAGCCGACCGACCGCTCGTGCTCGGGCTCAGCCGGCTCGTGCCCAGGAAGGGCTTCGACGTCCTCATCGACGCCGTCGCAGGGCTCGACGCCGTCGTGCAGCTCGCGATCGGCGGCGCTGGTCGCGACGCCGGGCGTCTCGCGCGCCGGGCCGCGGCGCGCGGCATCACCGCGCGCTGCACGTTCCTCGGACGCGTGCCCGACGCCGACCTCCCCGTGGTCTACGGGTGCGCGGACGTGTTCGCGATGCTGTGCCGCGAGCGCTGGGCGGGTCTCGAGGCCGAGGGGTTCGGCATCGTCTTCGTCGAGGCGGCGGCGTGCGGCGTGCCGTCGGTCGCGGGTCGGAGCGGCGGGTCGCACGAGGCCGTCGTCGACGGCGAGACCGGGTACGTCGTCGACCCGCACGAGGTCTCCGGCGTGCGCGCCGCGCTGCACCGCCTGCTCGGGGACGACGGGTTGCGCACGCGTCTCGGGCGGGCCGCTCGCTCGCGTGCCGTCGACGAGCTGACCTACGGACGCCAGGTCTCCCGGCTGCTCCCACTCACGCGTGGCGACCTCGGAGCGCTGTCACCAATTCAAGGCACGTAGAGGCGGCCGGTACGCTCTCGCTGATGTCAGGTGCTGCGCGCGACGCCGAGCGCGGGGAGCGGATCATCGTCGTGTCGTGGGTCGCCGACGCACTGTTCGCCGTCACCGCCATCCCCGCCGCCCTCGGCGTGGGCGCGTTCGACGTGGCTTCGATCGTCGTGGCCCTCGGGCTCTTCGCCATCTCGCTCGGCGTCTGGTGCTGGGCGTTCGCCGTCGCCCTCGCCCGGACCACCCGGGGCGACGACGTCGTCGTGGCCAGCATGTTCCTCGTGCAGGGACCGGCGCCGAAGCGCGTGCGCGTGCACCTGTTCGGTGCGCTGGGTGTGTGCATCGCCGTGACGGCGGCCACCGCGGCGGCGGAGCCGTTCGGAATCCTGGTCCCTATGCTGCCCCTCGGGCTGATCGGGCTGTGGGGAGCGCGCCACGGGGTGTTCCCGCCCCGCCGCATGCCCGGTGGCGCCGCGGGCGATGCCACCGAAGAGAGGAGGTCGCGTGGCCGAGCAGGTGAGTGAGCGCATCAAGATCGACGCGCCGCCCCAACGCTGCTACGAGGTGGCGACGGACTACGAGCGGTATCCAGAGTGGGCCAAGGACGTGAAGCAGGCGGCCGTCATCGAGCGTGACGCCGAAGGCCGCGGCGCCAAGGTGGAATACCGGGCCGCCGCCTTCGGCCGCAGCACCCGCTACGTGCTGCAGTACGACTACTCGGCCGCTCCCGCCGCGTTCAGCTGGACGCTCGTCGAGGGTGAGATGGTGCGCGCGATCGACGGGACGTACCGCTTCGACGCCGACGACGGCGGCACGCGCGTGAGCTACGACCTCGCGATCGACCCGTCGATCCCGCTCCCGGGGTTCCTCAAGCGGCGCACGGCGGGCATGATCGTGAGCACGGCCCTCAAGGAGCTGAAGAAGGAAGTCGAGACCGCCTAGATGCGCATCCTGCTGTTCACCGGGAAGGGCGGAGTCGGCAAGACGACCGTGGCGGCGGCGACCGCGCTGCGAACCGCCGAGGCGGGGCAGCGCACGCTCATCTGTTCCACCGACCCCGCGCACTCGCTGAGCGACGCGTTCGACGACGTCTCACTCGGCGACGAGCCGCGGCCGATCGCGACGCTCGGGCGGGGGACGCTGCTCGGCCAGCAGCTCGACGCGCGCGCCCGGCTGGAGGAGTCGTGGGGCGAAGTGCGGGAGTACCTGACCGCGGTGCTCGACTGGGCCGGCGCGGGCACGGTCGAGGCGGAGGAGCTGGCCGTGATCCCGGGTCTCGACGAGGTGTTCGGGCTGGCCGACATCCGCGCTCACGCCGAGTCCGGTGCGTACGACGTCATCGTGGTGGATTGCGCACCGACGGCCGAGACCTTGCGACTGCTGTCACTCCCGGACGTGCTCACCTGGTACATGGAACGCGTCTTCCCCGCCCAGCGCCACGTGACGCGGGCCGTCCGCCCGCTGCTGTCCCGCCTGGTGAGCCCGCCGATCGCAGGTGACGACGTGTTCCGCGCCGTGCGCCGGTTCTACGACCGGCTCGACGGTGTGCGGGACCTGCTCACCGACGGTGGGGTGACGAGCGCGCGCCTGGTCGTGAACGCCGAGCGGCTGGTGGTCACGGAGGCACGCCGCACGTTCACGTACCTGTCGCTGTTCGGCTACCACGTCGACGCGGTGATCGCGAACCGGCTGCTTCCCGAGGCGATCACCGACCCCTGGTTCAGGTCCTGGAAGGACGTGCAGAGCGAGCACCTCGATGCGATCCGCGCCGCGTTCGCGCCCGTGCCCGTGTTGACGTGTGACCTCGCCGACCACGAGCTGGTCGGCGTCGACCACCTCTCCGACTTCGCCGCCGAGCTGTACGGGCTGAGTGACGCGGCCGCTCAGCTCTCACTGGCGGAGCCGTTCCGGGTCGATGCCGAGGGCGACGCGCTCGTG
>DATFVT010000170.1:0-4379 GCA_035260105.1 Acidimicrobiia bacterium | reverse complement strand
GATGCCGCCGGTGTCCAGGCCTTCGTCGATCCGCATGAGGCACACGCCCGTCTCGAGGTCGCCGGCGAGAACGGCCCGTTCGACGGGCGCGGCGCCGCGCCAACGTGGGAGCAACGAGTAGTGCAGGTTCACGAACCCGTGTGGCAACGCGGCGAGGAACGCCGGCGGAAGGAGCTGCCCGAACGCAACGGCGACGCCGAGCTGCGCGCGGGTGGCGGCGACGTCGTCGACGGCCTCCCGGGCCCGGGCCGGCGTGACGACAGGCAGGCCGAGGTCGACGGCCGCCCGCTTCACGGGGCTCGGGTCGTCCCGGCCGCCGCGGCTGCGCCGCCGGTCGGGCTGGGTGAGAACGAGCGCGACGTCGTGACCGGCTTCGACGAGCCCGCGTAGCGGCGTCACCGCGTCGGCCGGCGTTCCGAGGAAGACGAGGCGCACCGCCGGCGCGCCCCGGTCAGAGCGCGGGACCGGCGCCCCGCGGGATCATCGCGAGGTCCTGGTCGCGGAGCGCCCGCAGCGCGCGCTTGCGCTCGTCCGGCTCGAGGCGGTCGAGCAGCAGCACGCCGTCGAGGTGGTCGATCTCGTGCTGGAACAACCGGGCGAGGACCTCGTCGGCTTCGATCTCGAGCTCGTTCCCGTCCAGCCCGATGCCGCGCAGCGTGACCACCTTGGGCCGGACGATCTCGAAGTGCATGCCCGGCACCGACAGGCACCCCTCGTTGTAGGTCCACTCCCCGGAGGCGGCGACGACCTCGGGGTTGACGATCGTGTGCGGGCCTTCGCCCACGTCGTAGGTGAAGATCCGCCGCTGCACGCCGATCTGCGGAGCGGCCAAGCCGATGCCCACGGCCTCGTACATCGTCTCGTACATGGTCTCGGCCAGCGTGGCGAGGCTGCCGTCGACGTCCTCGACCTCACGGGCGCGCTGCTTCAGCACGGGATCCCCGAACAGGCGAACCGGGTGCGTAGCCAATCTCCTACCTTTCTCGCCGTCGCAAGCTCCGGCTTTGCGGCGACAGTCGGCAAGGCCGCCGTCGCCGCGACCGAGGGTACCAGTGAGGTTCTCCGCCGCCGACGGAGCGTCGGCGACCAACGGAGGGGTCACACACGGAGCGGGTCGACGTCGATGCGGAGGCGGCCGCGCTCGCGGGCCGGCGTGAGATCGATCTCGGCGAAGGCCTCGGACAGCACGTCCGTGGAGGGCGACTGCACGAGTGCCCGCGCCGAGGGCCCGGTCCCGACGGGCCCGAGCACACGCAGCGCGCGAACCGCCCGTATCGCCGCGCACGCGACGTCCACCGCCTCGGGCGCGCCACTGAGCTCCGCCAGCCCACCGAACGGCGGGAATCCGAGCACGCGCCGGCGAGCGCGCTCCGCGTCGGCGACGACCATGGGGTCGGCCGCGCGGGCCGCCTCGATCACGTCGTGGTCGGGCACCCGGGTCTGCACCAGCACCCGCCCCGGGCCGCGCCGGCCACCGACGATCCGGGCGGCCCGGACGAGCAGCCACAGCGCCTGCTCCGCGGCCCGGTACCTGGCCGCGAGGAGCTCCTGGTCGAACTCGAGGAACGCGACGACGTCGGTTCGCTCTGCGTCGGCGTCCAGGCGGTGCAGGACGGCCTCGGTGCCGACCAGCAGCGGCGCCGGCGGAAGCGTGGCCGTCGAGGCGTCGACTTCGGCGACACCGACTCGTGGGAGCAACGCCGCCAGCTCGTCCCGGACGCGCGCCACCCCGGGACGCCGCCCCGAGAACCGCGTGCTGTGGCAGTGCAGGCAGACACGCGGGCGTTCGGTCCCGCAGCGGGGGCACACGAAACCTGCTTCGTTCTCCGTCACGGCCGCGTCGCACACCTCGCACTGGGCGATGCGACCGCACCGGACGCACACGAGGAGGTGGGCGCGGCCCCGGCGATTGACGACGCACGCCGCCCGGGCGCCGCCGTCCAGGGTCGCGTGGAGCGCGGCCGTGAGCGCGTCCGAGTAGAGCCCGCGGCCGGGCGGCTGGTCGCGCATGTCGATGACGTCGACGCGGGGCCACCCGTCGCGCTCGAGCACGCGCGCCGGACGCACCGTCGGGCCCGCGGCGTCGTCGGCGTCGAGGGTCGGTGCGGGGCTCACGAGGGTGCACCGAGCCCCGGCTCGACGGGCGCGCTCGAGAGCGAGCTCGCGTGCATGCCAGGTCGGCGCGCGCTCCTCCTTCAGCGCCTCGTCGCCCTCGTCGAGCACGACGACGGCGGTGAGGTCGGGCACGGGCGCGAGCACGGCCACCCTCCCGCCGACGATCACGTTGGCGCCGGCGCGCGCCCGGTCCCAGCTCGCTGCCCGCCGGGCGTCGGGATCACCGCCGCGCACGACGACCACCTCGCGTCCGGATCGCTCGAGGTGCTCGACGACTCCGCGGACGTCGCTCGTGTCGGGGGCGACGACGATCGTCGAGCCCTCCTCGGCCAGCAGCGCCTCGACGAGCTGCGACCGGTCCGCGGCCGGCGGCCAGGCAACGACGCCGCGCTCGCGGGTGCGCACCGCGTCGACTCCTTCCGGCGTGATGTGGGCCGGGAACACGGCCGAGTGCAACTCGGGGTTGCTCACGGCCGGCACCACGTTCGGCGGCGACGCGGCGCGGAGCAGGAGGGCGAACGGGCCGGCGTACCGCCAAGCCGCCCACCGGCACAGCTCGACGACGTCTGGCGGCGGGCCCGCCGAGACCACCTTCGCCACCGGCCGCAGCGCCGACGGATCGGCCTCGGGCTCGATCCCGTCCGCCACGACCCACCCGCGCACGCGCCGTCCGTGCAGCGGCACGCGGACGATCGTGCCGACGCGCACGACGCCGGCGACGTCGTCCGGGATCAGGTAGTCGAAGGCGCGCGCGACGGCGGGCAGATCAGGTTGGACCCGGCAGACCCGCAGTTCGGCTATGCGAGCGCTTCCGCCGCCTTGCGCAGCACCTCGGCCTCGTCGGTGCGCTCCCACGTGAACGTAGGCTCGGGCCGCCCGAAGTGCCCGTATGCGGCGGTCTTCTGGTAGATCGGCCGGCGCAGGTCGAGCCGCTCGATGATCGCAGCCGGTCGCAGGTCGAAGTGCTCCTGCACGAGCGCACCGAGCTTGAGCGGGTCGATGTGCGAGGTGCCGAAGGACTCGACCATCACCGACACCGGGCGCGCCACGCCGATCGCGTACGCGACCTGAACTTCGCACCTCTTGGCGATGCCCGCCGCGACCACGTTCTTCGCAACGTTCCGGACGGCGTAGGCGGCGGACCGGTCGACCTTGGTCGGGTCCTTGCCGCTGAACGCTCCCCCGCCGTGGCGGGCCATCCCGCCGTAGGTGTCCACGATGATCTTGCGTCCGGTCAACCCGCAGTCGGCGTGCGGGCCCCCCTTCTCGAAGCTCCCGGTCGGGTTGACGAGCATCTCAAAGTCGTCGCCGGCGAACTGCGAGGGCAGCAACGGCCGGACGACGTGCTCCAGCAACTCCGGCTTCAGCGTCCGGTCGATGTTCAGCCCGGGCTCGTGCTGGGTGGAGATGAGCACGTTGCACAGCCGCTTCGGGACGTTGTCCTCGTACTCGATCGTCACCTGCGTCTTGCCGTCGGGCCGCACGTACGGGAGCGTGCCGTCGCGGCGCACCTGCGCCAGACGCTCGGCGAGCCGGTGCGCGAGCCAGATCGGGATCGGCATGAGGTCTTCGGTCTCGTCGCTGGCGTAGCCGAACATCATCCCCTGGTCGCCGGCGCCGACCTCGTCGTAGTGGTCGCCGTCACCGGTGCGGAGCTCGAAGGCCTTGTCGACGCCCTGCGCGATGTCGGAGGACTGTTCGTCGATCGACGTGATCACGGCGCAGGAGTTGCCGTCGAACCCGTAGCTCGCGTCCGTGTAGCCGATGCCGCGGATGACGTCGCGTACGAGCCGCGGGATGTCGAGGTGGGCGTTGGAGCTGATCTCGCCGGCAACGACCGCCATGCCGGTGGTGCACATACTCTCGCAGGCGACGCGGCTGTACGGGTCTTGCTCGAACATCCCGTCGAGGACGGCGTCGCTGATCTGGTCGCACATCTTGTCGGGATGACCCTCGGTCACCGACTCCGACGTGAACATGAACCTGCTCATGTGGCGTGTTCGCTCCTGTGGGGATCGTCGGCGAGGACCGCCGAGATTCGATCGAGAAGGAGGTCCGCCAGGTCGCCCTTGTCCAGCAGGGGCGTCTCCTCCCGAGAACCGGACGAGTACAGCAGGATTGCCCGGTTCGTGTCGACTTCGAACCCCGCGTCCGGAGCCGAGACGTCGTTCGCCACCATCATGTCGACGCGCTTGCCGGCCATCTTCTCGGCGGCGTGCTGCTCGACGTGATCGGTCTCGGCCGCGAAGCCGACCAGGACCTGA
>DATFVT010000169.1:0-2980 GCA_035260105.1 Acidimicrobiia bacterium | reverse complement strand
GCGGACCTGATCGATGAGGGGCTCGAACGCGGCGACGAGCTCGTCGGCCTTTCCCTCTTTCGCCGTGAACCTGGCGAGCAGCGACACCTCTGCCACGGGACACCCCTTCCCCTTCTCCGTGACGGTCGGGTCCGTCGCGGTCGGGCGGGATCGTAAGCTCTGGCGCTATGACGGTGCACGAACGGCCCTTCGGGCGGTACTTCGAGGACTTCGAGCCGGGCGACGTCTACAAGCACTGGCCGGGGAAGACCATCACCGAGTACGACGACCATCTCTTCTGCATGATCACGATGAACCACCACCCGTTGCACACGGATGCCTGGTACGCCGAGACGCAGACCCAGTTCGCCAGGAACGTGGTCGTCGGCAACCTCGTGTACTCGCTCGTGCTCGGGATGAGCGTGCCCGACGTGAGCGGGGTCGCCATCGCCAACCTCGAGGTCGAGGAGCTCAAGCACAAGATGCCGACGTTCCACGGCGACACCATCTACGCCGAGACGAAGGTGCTCGACAAGAAGGAGTCCGGGAGCAAGCCCGATCGCGGCGTGGTCGCGGTCGAGACGCGCGGCTACAACCAGCGCGGCGAGGAGGTCTGCTACTTCCGGCGCAAGGTGATGGTGCCGAAGCGCGAGGCCGCCAAGCCTCGCGAGCGCCCGTACACATCGGCGGAGTGACCGCCGGCTGCAAGTTCTGCCAGATCATCGAGGGTGAGATCCCCGCCCACTTCGTCCTCGACGAGGACGACGTGGTGGCGTTCCTCGACCACCGGCCGCTCTTCCCCGGTCACACGCTCGTTCTGCCCCGCGACCACGTCGAGACCCTGACCGATCTCCCCGAGGACCGGGTCGGTCGCTTCTTCGCGCAGGTGCAGCGGGTGGACCGCGCCGTCCGGGGGGCCATGGAGGCGCCCGGGAGCTTCGTGGCCGAGAACAACGTCGTGAGCCAGAGCGTCCCCCACCTGCACGTCCACGTCGTCCCCCGGCGGCCGAAGGACGGGCTGCGGGGGTTCTTCTGGCCCCGGACCAGCTACGCGAGCGGCGGCCAGGCGGCGGCGGTGGCGGCTGGCATCCGGGAGGAGTTGGTGTAATCTTGTAATCATGAAACCAGTTTCCAGTGCCACCCAGGGGTGGTTCGTGGGCCGGCTCCCCGACGGCTGGTTCACGAGTGCGCCCGAGATCACCTACGACCGCGACGAGGTCCTGGTCGTCGGGACGCTCCCCGAGCCCGAGGGCGCCAAGGGAGGCGACGCCGAGGCGCAGGCCGCCGCCCGGCGGGCCCGGATCGAGGCCTTCCGTGAGGAGTCCCGTGCGCACCGCATGCGCATCGCCGACGACGCCGAGAACAAGTTCGGTCGCAAGGTGGCATGGGGCGTCGAGTGCGGCGGCGAGCGCGAGATCTTCACCACCCTCAGCATCCCCGTCATGACCCGGCTGCGGATGAACGAGCGGGCCGTGCTCGACACCCTCGTCGAGGCGAACGTCGCCCGCAGCCGCAGCGAGGCTCTGGCCTGGTGTGTGCAGCTCGTGCGCGAGCACGAGGGTGACTGGATCCAGCAGCTGCGCGACGCGCTCGCCCACGTCGACGAGGCCCGCGCCGCCGGCCCCGAGTCGCGCTGATCACCTGACCCGACCGGTCCACCGACCGTTCGGGAAGAGCTCCTTCTGCCAGACTCGGCGGATGGCCCGGGCCGCACGCGGTGCTCTCGCGGCCGCACTCCTCTTCTTCACCCTTGCACCCGTGGGCGCGGCCGGCGCGGCGGGCCCGGGCAAGCTCCCCGCGCTGCCGCCGCTCCCGGCGCTCGACCCGGCGTCGCCGTCGTTGTCGCCGGGCGGGCGTGACGAGCTCCAACATGCGGACCTCTCCGACGCGCCCAGGTACGCGCTGAGTGCGCGGATCGATCCGCAGACCGGTGACGTCGACGGCCGCATGCGCGCCGAAGTGTCGAACCCGAAGGACCGGCAGGTCCGGTTTCGGATGCTGGCCGGGCTGCCCGCGCTCCACACCGGGCTGAGCGTGAGCGACGTCACCGTCGACGGGAGGCGCGCGCAGCTCCGGCTCGACCAGACACTGCTCACCGTCCCCGCGCTGAAGGCGCGGTCGGAGCGGGTCGTCGTCGGCGTGCGGTTCGCGTACCACGTCCCCCGCGCCGGGACGACGCACGGCCGCCCGCTGACGCAGGCGACGATCGCGCTGCTCGCGAGGAACGACGACGGCAGCCAGTTCGGCCACTGGTTCCCGCTCTGGCTGCCGCCGGGTGCCGACGGCGACCCGGCGCTGTCCGGCTTCGGCGACATCGGCAACTTCGCCGCCGGTGCGATCACGGCGCGGGTGCGCGTGCCAACGGGATGGGACGTCGCCAGCGGCGGCATGACCGTCGACCGGCGCGAGGTCGACGGGAGCACGACCGTGACCGAGTCGGGTGTCGGGTTGCGCGACCTGTCGCTCGTCGTCGGCCGAGGCGTACAACGGGCGGAGGCGCGCGCGGGCGACGTCACCGTGCGTGCCATCGGCCCCCCGTCGATCGACGTCGACGGGACCGCTCGCGCCGCAGCCGGCGCGCTCCAGGTGCTCGCCGACCGGTTCGGGCCGTACCCGTGGTCGGAGCTCGACGTGATCGCCGCGTCGCTGGGCCCCGACGCCGGCGGCATGGAGTGGCCCGGCGCGGTCTGGATCGACGGCCTCGCCAACGGCCTCCGCAGCTCGGCGTTGACGATCGACCACGAGCTGGCCCACCAGTGGTGGCACGCCCTGGTCGGGAACGACTCGATCCGCGCGCCGGTCGTCGACGAGCCGCTCGCGCAGTACTCGATGTGCGTCGTGGCCGCAGCCGACGGCAGCCCGTGCACCGGTATCGCGGGGCCCGGCGGCGCGCGCCCGAGCAGGACCGAGTGCGCGGACCGGCCGACGACGGCGTTCGCGTCGGCGTCCGAGTACGGCTCGTTGATCTACGACCAGGCGCCGGACCTCTACTTCGCCCTGG
>DATFVT010000168.1:0-12656 GCA_035260105.1 Acidimicrobiia bacterium | reverse complement strand
GCCTGGGAAGAGCTGATGCGGCGACTGCACGACGGCGACCTCCAGCCCTGGGCGCACGACGTCGACCAGCTGCGCCACGAGGTGGCGGCCAAGGTGCTGGTGCCGGTGCCGTGGTCACCCCTGCAGCAGGTCGACCTGGCCGGGGTGCCGACGAGCGGCCACCACCCGCTCACGCTCTTCATGGAGGACACCGCCTGGCCGTACGAAGGCGGCCTCGACCAGTACCTCGAGGCGGCCCGCACGAACTACGCGCCCAGCCTGGCCGAGAGCGGTCGCACCGGACGGTCCTTGCTCGAGCTCCAGGCCGTGCTCCGCCCCGCGTGGGGGTCGGGCCGCTGGCGCGAGGTCGTGCTGTGGCAGAAGGTCACGCAGGTGAAGGGCATCACGCCGCTCGTGACGACCGAGGTGCCACCGGAGTACCGGGCCCCGGGCACGTGGATGCACGACGCCCTCGAGGTGCGCGACGACTGGGAGAGCAAGCTCCTGCGCACCACGGCCTGGTCGCCCTGGTTCTAGTTCTCTGGTCGCGCGTGACGCGGCGCCTTGACGCGCCGAGGCCCGCGCCGTGCGCGGGCCTCGGACGAACGCTCCTTGCCGGCTCGGCCTACGTCTCGGTGTTGCCGAGCTGCTTGCGTGACGCGGCGTCGGGCGCGCCGTTGATGTCGCCGATCTTGCCGCCGAGGTCGGGGTTCTCGGCACTGAAGATGCCCCACGAGCTCTGCCACGCGTCGGCAGTCCACGCGTGCATCATCCAGAGGTTGTGCAGGGAAACCTTCCTACCGCCGCGCGCCGTGCACTCGTCGGCGGTCGTGCTCTCGGCACCGACCACGACACCGCCCTTCATGCACAGCCCGCCGTTCTTGTCGTGCTTGTGCCACGGGTCGTTCGGGCCCGCGAAGCCTTCGGGCGGAGTGTTGGGGTCGCCGAGCACCGAGTAGCTGAGGCCGACGATCTTCGAGTCGGGGTTGGTGCCGTCGTACAGGAGCATCGACGGCTTGGCGGGATCGAACCCACCGAACATGTTGCTCGCCTTGATGTAGTGCGCGCCGATGCAGGGCACGTAACCCGTCACCATGTTGTACCCCGCCGCTTCGGCGTCGGCGACGGTCGGGAACTGCAGCGTGACCTGGTGCGCGACGTCGAGCTGAGCCCCGAGCTGGTCACGCGTGGCGCGGTCGGTGATGTTGTTCCACTTGATGGGACCGCGATGGCCGTGACCGCCGGCGCTCGAGATCTGTCCCTCGGAGGCGGGCGGGCCCGATTGCTCGCACGGTGTGTCGCCCACCGGCGCGTTGCTCACGATCGCGCCGTGCCCTGCGTGCGCGGCGCCGCTGTCGGCGGCGGCGCCGTGGCTGTGGCCTGCGGCCTCCTCGCTCCCGCCGTGGCTGTGGCCCCCATCGCCGGCTGCGAACGCCGGCGCGACCGCCAGCGACGAGAAGACGGCCACCGCGATGACGGCAAGTCCGAAGCTCGGGGCCGCAAGGGATGGGCGCAGCTTCTGCGTCGCGAGCGCCGGCCGCACGAGTACGGCAAGCGAGAGCGCGACGATTCCGATCTCGAAGCCGGTCGAGAGTTGGTCGATGAAGGTCGCCGCTTCGGGCGTCCAGGCATCGGGCCCGATCGGGACGCCCCAGATGCGCGAGATCGCCCACACCAGGGCAATGCCCGCATTGAGGGCGACGCCGGCGACGAGCAGACGCCGCGTGGGTCGGAGGATGACCCCGATCGCCCAGGCGACCTGCAGCCAGGCGGTGGCGGCGAAGAATGCGCCGTGCAGCCACGAGAGGCTGTAGTGCTCCCCGCTGACGGAGAAGTGGATCACGCCGGCCCCCAGCGACAGGGCGGCGAGCACCCAGCGCAGGTAGCGGCCGACGGTCCGATCGTTCGTGGTCATGGAGCCACCCTCCAGTCCCGGCCCGAAGACTTCACACTGCGTGCAAGTTGCTCCGCAGTTTGTGTCACCCGTCACCCTTCGTCAAGGCATACCCCGGAACGGGCCGAGGGGTTCCCTGGAATAGTTCGCTAGACTAAGTAGTTGACCCGATCGATGAGCCGAACCGCCGCTCCCACCTCGCGAACCGCCACGCCGACGCTCCCGAGCCGCCTGCGCATGGTGGTGACACGCCTGGCGCGGCGGCTCCGCCAGCAGGGCGAGTCGGCCGCGTCCCCGACGCAGCTGGCCGCGCTGGCGACGATCGAGCGCGACGGCCCACTCACGCTCGGTGCGCTCGCCGCCATCGAACGCGTGCGCCCCCCGACGATCACGGCCGCCGTCGGAAGGCTCGAGGAGCAGGGGCTCGTGCGGCGGCACCCGGACCCGCGAGACCGGCGAGTCGCGCGCGTGCAGATCACCGCGACCGGGCGCCGGCTGCTGGCCGAGAGCCGTTCCCGCAAGACCGCCTACCTCGAGCGCCGGCTCGCCGAGCTCAGCGCCGGTGAGCGCCACACGCTCGAGCAGGCGGCCGAGATCCTCGAGCGCGTGCTCGAAGAAGAGCAGCCGTGACCCGGCTGTGGCGCGCCACGCGCCTCACGTTCCGCTCGATGAGCGTCCGCAACTACCGCTTGTACTTCGCCGGCCAGCTGATCTCCACGACGGGCACGTGGATGCAGTCGATCGCGCAGGCGTGGCTCGTGCTGCAGCTCACGGGCAGCGGCGTGGCGCTGGGTGTGCTCGTCGCGCTCCAGTTCGCGCCGGTGTTGGTGGCCGGCGCCTGGGGCGGCCTCGTCGCCGACCGCGTCGACAAGCGACGCCTGCTGGTCGGGACGCAGATCGCCGCCGGCGCGCTCGCGCTGATCCTCGGCGCCGTCACCGCGCTCGGCGTCGTCCAGCTCTGGATGATCTACGTGCTCGCCCTGGGCCTCGGGGCCGTGAACGCGGTCGACAACCCGGCGCGCCGCGCCTTCGTCGTCGAGATGGTCGGAGCCGAGCACGTCAGCAACGCCGTGAGCCTGAGCAGCGCGATGTTCATGGCGGCCCGTGTGATCGGCCCCGCGATCGCCGGGCTCGTCATCGCCGGCATCGGTGTGTCGTGGTGCTTCCTCGCCAACGGCGTGTCGTACGGCGCGGCCGTCCTGGCCTTCGTGGTGATGCGCACCGACGAGTTCTTCGCCGTCGAGCCCGTGCCGAAGCGCAAGGGCCAGCTCCGTGAGGGGCTCCGCTACGCGTGGTCGACGCCGGCGCTGCGGGTGCCGCTGGTCCTCACGGCCGTGATCGGCACGTTCGCCTTCAACTTCCAGGTGGTCCTGCCGCTCCTCGCCAAGCAGACCTTCAGTGGCTCGGCCGACACGTTCGGCCTGCTGTACGCGTGCATGAGCATCGGATCGGTCGTGGGCGCGCTCGTGAGCGCGCACGAGGCCCGGGCGACGCTCCGGTTCGTCGTCGGCGCCGCCCTCGTCTTCGGTCTCGCCCTCATGGCCGCCGCCTTGGCGCCGACCCTCGGCGTCGAGCTGCTCGTGCTCGTGCCCGTGGGCGCGGCCGGCGTCGCGTTCACCGCGATGGCGAACGGCGTCCTCCAGACGGAGGCCGCGCCGGAGATGCGGGGACGCGTGGCGGCGCTGTTCACGGTGGCGTTCCTCGGCAGCACGCCGATCGGCGGCCCGATCGTCGGGTGGGTGTCGCAGCTGCTCGGCCCGCGCGCCGGGCTCTGGGTCGGGGCCGTCGCCACCCTCGCGGTGACGACCGCGGCGATCGCCGGCCTCCGGCGTCATCGCGCCGCGCCGCGGCAGGTCCTGGCGTCAGCGACGCACGCGTAGGGGCGGCGCGCTCGCCGGTACGCCGACCGACGCGTTGGCGGTGGGGGCAGGCGCCCGGGCCAGCCGGACCAGCTCCGGGGCGAGCCAACCCGCCACCAGGTCGGCGCCCTCCGGGGACAAATGCATCTTGTCGTAGCCGTGGACCTTGACCCCGTTGACGACGTCCGCCCACTTGCCCTCGGGCCCGAGGAAGTGGTTCAGGTCCGCGATCGTCACCGTGGTCGGGTGGCCGGTGGCCACGGCGCGCAGGTTGGTGTTCCACCGATCCACCCAGCCCGGGTTGTACGCCGAGCGGTCGATCCTGACGCGGCGGGGCCAGCCGATGACGTTGTACGGCGTGGTGAGCACGACGACCCGCGCCCCACTGCTCGAGAGGAGCGTGATCGCCTGCTCGAGGTCGGCGCGGGTGAGCTCGTCGCCTGCGGGCGAGTCGTACTCGATCTCGCGCCCGTCGATGCGCCGGTCGAAGGCGTCGTCGGTCCCGAGCAGCATGACCACCACGTCGGGATTGAACTGGCCGATCTGCAGCGGCCAGCGCTGGCGCCATCCGGGAGCGCACTCCGGACGGGCGGGCTCCCAATCCCAGACCCGCTGCTCCCCGACGTCCTGGGTGATGCCGCACCCGTCGACCGCCGCGTTCCACACCGTGAGTCCCTGGATGGCGGCGGCGCGCTCGAACCCGGGCGCCATGCTGTTGGCGACCGAGTCCCCCACGATCATCACGCGCACCGGCCCCGTCTCGCCGGGCGGTGTCGCCGGCGCGCTCGGTGCGGGACCGAGGTCGGCGGCGGCGACCTGGGACAGCGGCGCGACCGCACCGCCGGTCGTGAACACGAGCGCGGTGGCGAGCAATCCGGCCGTCGCCGGCGCCGAGACGCGGGCTCCCCAGCGCCGCAAGGTGCCCCGCCGGATGGGGCGCTCGACCACGTAGAACGAGGCGGTCGCGACGGCGAACGTGACGGCCAGGCGCGCGAAGAGCAGCTGGGCTCCGTCGAGCCCCGTCCGCTCCTTGCTGATCAGCACGTACAGCGGCCAGTGCCAGAGGTACAAGCCGTACGACACCGTGCCGACCCAGCGGAGGGCGCGCAGGGAGAACAGCGCACCCAACAGTCCCGGCATCGGGCGCGTCACGCTCGCGATCACGATCGCCACGAGCACCGCACACAACGTGAAGCCGCCCCGGTAGAGCCAGCCGGCGTCCTCGGCCGTGTGCGTCCAGATCCAACCCAGCGCGAGCGCCGCCGCCACCGCGCCGCCGTGCAGGACCCGCGTCGCGGCGACGCCCAGCGGCCGACGCCTGCGCGCGAGCATCAGCGCGAGCAGCGCGCCCATCAGCAGTGACTGCGCACGCGTGTCGGTGCCGTAGTAGACGCGGGTCGGGTCGGCACCCGGCTCGTACAGCACGATCATCCAGACCGCCGACGCCGCCAGCAACACGCCCGTGACCATGGTCAAGGCGCGCACCGAGCCGCGCCGCCACCACAGCACGCCCGCGACCAGCAGCGGCCACACCAGATAGAACTGCTCCTCGATCGCCAGCGACCACGTGTGCCGCAGCGGTGACGGCGCCGCGAACGACTGGAAGTACGACTGGTGCGAGAAGATCTGGCCCCAGTTCGCGACGTAGCCCAGCGCGCTCAGGCCGTCCCGGCGGAGCTGGTCGAGCTCCACCGGCGCGGCGATCACCGCGCCGTACACCGCGACGCCGGCGAGGACGAGGAAGAGCGCCGGGAGCAACCGTCGGGCCCGCCGGCCCCAGAACGCCGACAAGGCGATCCGCCCGTGGCCCCGCCACTCGGCGAGCAGCAGGCTCGTGATCAGGAAGCCGCTGAGGACGAAGAAGGCGTCGACCCCGAGGTAGCCGCCCCCGGCCCACGAGACGTCGCCGTGGTACAGGAGGACGGCGGCGACGGCGAGAGCCCGGACGCCGTCGAGCGCGGGCATGTACGCCAGACGCTGCTTGTGCGTCGATGCGGTCGACAGCCCCGACGAAGCCACCTTCGTACCCCCCCGGGCTCATACCTGAAAATGGCCTGAGGGAAACGATAGCAATTCGCGCAACTATGGGCGCTTTTGACCGCTCCTGGGGGAATCAGGGCTGGAGGAGGAGGCGCAGGCGCCGGCCGGCGACCCGGACCCCGACGACCCCCATCGTCACGAGGTAGGCGGCCCGAAGGACCAGGGTCCAGTCGAGATCGCCGAGCGAGAGCGCCCGCTCCAGGGCGACACCCTGGTACAGGGGCGTGACCTCGATGATCCACTGGATCCCGGTCGGGTACCGCGACACGGGGAAGAAGGTGGCCGAGAAGAGGAACAGGGTGATGATGGCGAGGTTCACGTAGTCGAAGTGGACGAAGGACCGCATCCACGTCGTCGCCGCCATCCCCGCGCCTGCGAAGGCGAACCCGATGAGCATGGCGGCAGGCAGGCAGAGGATGCCCCACGCCGACGGGACGAGGCCGAGCAGGGCCATCGTCACGAGGAAGGCGGCGGCGTAGATCGAGCCGCGCAGCAGCGCCCAGCTCAACTCGCCGACGGCGACGTCGGTGGTTCCCAACGGCGTCGCGAGCATGGCGTCGAAGCTGCGGGCGTACTTGAACTTGAAGAAGAAGTTGAACGTCGTGTCGAACACCGAGCCGTTCATGGCCGCCGCCGCCAGGAGCCCGGGCGCGACGAACACCTCGTAGTCGACCGTCTGCCCGCCCACGTGCAAGGTGCCGACCAGGGCGCCCACGCCGACGCCGATGGAAAGGAGATAGAGAAGCGGCTCGGCGAAGCCGGTGAGGAAGATCACCCACATGCGCCGGTAGGCGAGGACGTCGCGTTCGATCACGTGCAGGAAGAGCGCGGTCACTGCGTCAACTTCCTCGAGAACGAGCGCCTGCCCCAGCGCCAACCGGCGATCACGCACGCCGCGAGCACGGCGATGTGCGCGACCGCGGGCCAGAAGTCGATCGATCCGGTCGTCGCGCCCCGGCAGAGCTCGACCCCGTGCCACAACGGCGACAGCACGCACAGCGGTTGGAGCACGTCGGGGAGCTGGGAGATCGGGAAGAACGTTCCCGAGAACAGGAACAGGGGCAGGATGCCGATCCGCATGATCAGCGGGAAGCGGGCATCGGTCTCCTGGGTGGCGGCGAACGCGGTGAGGGGCGCGGCGAACGCCGCCGCGCACAAGGCGGCCGCGGGCACGGCCAACACGCCCCACGGCGACAGCACGGCACCGAGGATGGCGGCGACGACGAGGAAGATCGACGCGCCTACGAAGGCGCGGGCGGCCGTCCACACCACGACTCCGCCGTAGACGTCGGCCGGTCGGACCGGGGTCGCGACCATCGCATGGAAGGTCCGGACCCACTTCGTGCCCGCCATCACCGGCCACATCGACTCCGCGCCCGCTCCGAGCATCGCGCCCGCCGCCATCAAGCCGGGCGCCACGAAGGCGTCGTACGGGACGCCGGCGACGTGGCCGGAGGTCTCGTCCACGAGGCCGCCGAGCCCGAAGCCGATCGCGGCGAGGAACATCACCGGGTTGAGGACGTAGAACGTGACCGAGCCCCGCCAGAACCGGCGGAAGATCGCGGCCTGGTGCTCGACCACACGAACGGTGAGCGGCGTCGCCACTACTCCTCTACTCCTCCAGGGTGCGGCCGGTGAGCGTGAGGAAGACGTCCTCGAGGGAGCTGCGGCGCACGAGCACCGAGTCCGGCCGTACGCCGTCGTTGGTGAGGCGGTCGGCGTCGGCCTCGCCGTCGGACGAGTAGACGAGGATGCGGTCGGCGAGGGCCTCGTACCGCTCGCCGACTGCCGCGACGTGCGGGAGGGCGCGCTCGCGGTCCTCGTCGGTGCGGAAGCGGAGCTCGACGACCTCACGCGTCGAGTGCCGGTCGATCAGCTCCCGGGGCGAGCCCTCGGCGGCGATGCAGCCGTCGTCCATGATGACGAGCCGGTCGCACAGCTGCTCGGCCTCGTCCATGTAGTGCGTGGTGAGCACGAGGGTCACGCCCTGCCGCTTCAGCTGATAGAGCCGTCCCCAGACGAGGTGGCGGGCCTGCGGGTCGAGCCCGGTGGTGGGCTCGTCCAGCAGCAGGAGCTCGGGCCGGTTGATCAGGGCCCGGGCGATCGACAGACGCCGGCGCATGCCACCGGAGAGCAGGTCGACGCGGTCGTCGCGGCGGTCGCTGAGATGGACGAACTCGAGCAGCTCGTCGGCCCACTCGCGGATGACGGGGCGCGGGAGGTCGAAGTAGCGCCCGTAGATGACGACGTTGTCGCGCACGGTGAGCTCGAGATCGAGCGTGTCCTCCTGGGGCACGACACCGAGGCGGCCGCGGATGCGCGTGCCGTCGACGGTGGGATCCATGTCGAGCACGCGCAGCTCGCCGTCGGAGATCGGCGAGACGCAGCCGATCATGCGCATGGTCGACGTCTTGCCCGCGCCGTTGGGACCGAGGAACCCGAACGCCTGGCCCCGCTCGACACGAAAGTCGATGCCGTCGACCGCGACGAAGTCGCCGAAGCGCTTCGTCAGACGGCGTCCCTCGATGAGCGGGGCGGCGGCAGGCACATCGGCCGACGCTATCGGCGGCCGCGGCGTCGTGTGACCGGGTTTCTCAGCGGCGTTCGACGCGTGACACGCCTCGCCGCTCGCGCCAGGTCTCGATGACGAGATGGTCGGGCGGGTCGCCGCCGAGAGTGGTGAGGACGATCTCGTCCACGTCGATCCGGAAGAGATGGAACGGCTGCGGTGGTGCTTCGCCCTTCTCGTCGCGCTCCTGTCCCATGAACCAGTCGAACGTCTCCTGGTCGGCGATCTCGACGGCGCGGCCCGAGAGCTTGGCGTCGCCGCCGGCCATGGTGGGATCCACGGTGGCGCTGTGCACCGCGAGGCGCGGGTCACTCTGGAGGTCACGCGCTTTGCGCGAATCGGGCATCATGCCGAGCCAGACGTCGCCGCCTCGGAACGACATCTCCTGCCCGCTGACCCGGGGCGAACCGTCGGCACGCAGCGTCGCCAGGATCTTGTGGATGTGCGCGTCGAAACTTCGTTGCACCGCGGCCGCCAGTTCGGGCGCCGCCTCGGTCACGTCACTCCATGTCGCGATGGCGGGGATCATCGCGGCTACGGGAGGGACTGGACCACCTCGAAGCGGGCGTCGAAGACCTTGTCCGCGACCCGAAGGTCGTCGTCTTCCTCGTAGACGCGTCGGATGGTGGCGAGATCGCCGCCGGCAACGGCGTCCGCCACCGTGTCCGTCAGCGCCGCCGTCTCGGGATCGGGATCCTGCCGGAACGCCATCCGCCCCCACACGTCCCAGGGCAGGAGCTCCATCTTGTTGAGCGCGGCGAGGTCACGAACCACGTTCGCCTGCACGAACCAGAGCCCCCACATGTCCATGATCCCGAACGTTCGCGGATCGCTCCGGCCACGACGGCACTCCTGCCACGCCGCTCCCCCGGGCAGGAACGGTCCCTCGGGTTGATCCTCGGGGTCGAACCCGAGGGTGAGCGCGGCGCGCTGCAGAGCATCGAGTTGGGTGTCGGTCCTGACCCACCGCCGCTGCGCATCGTCCCAGTACTCCGTGACCCAGTGGTCGACGTGCCGGCCCGGCTCGAAGTAGCCCGCGAACCCGCAGCGCGCACGCGCCGGGATCCCGGCGCGGCGCAACAGCGCGCAACTCAGTGTGCTGAAGTAGCGGCAGTTCCCCACCATCCGTTGTTCGACCGGCCGTTCGACCGCGAGCGGCGACGGGTTCAGGTCGAGGATGTGCGCCGTCATGTCCGCCGCCGACCTGGTGTGAAACGAGTCGAGACGGCTCACCGGGACGTCGAAGCCGTAGGCCTGCGCCCAGAACTCGTGGACCAGGAGACCCTGCACGGTTCGGGACAACTCGGCGGGATCGGCCGGCAGGCCGTCGAAGATCTCCGCTCGTGACGCCGACAGGTCCGTCATCGGGCCCGGCGTGGCGTAGTACTCGACCATCTCGTCGTCGCGTTCGGTCATGTGTCCTCCTTGCGGTCGCGCAGCGCGAACTGCACTTCGGTGATCCAGCTGCCTGGATCGCCGGTCATGTCGAGATAGATCTCGCGGCTGAACCCGTCGATCTGCTCGCCGGTCTCGTCGGCCCAGCGCAGCAGCGCCTGGTAGGCGTCCTCGACGCACGCCATCGATCCCCTGTGGACCGTGACCGCGGCCCGGGCAACGGGGGGAAGGTCGACGACGCGCACTCTTCCCGCGCTCACGTCGTCGTCGTCGATCGGGACGGCGGCGATGACCGTGATCGGCGCCGCCGGGTCGTCGCTGGGCTCGTAGAGGGCGACGTGCGGGCCGGTGATCTCGACATCGGCCCGGTCCAGCTCCCGGAAGAGCTCACCGAAGAGGCGCTCGAAGATCGGCCCGAGGGTGAGGTTTCCGAACGACGGCGACGTCGTGTCGACGAGTGCGACGTGCCGGGGCTCGAGCGGCTTGACCACCACGTCGTAGTCGCCGATGCGACCCTCGATCTCCATCTGGTGCAGCCGGGCCTCGACCCGCGCCAGACGCTCCCGTTCGGCGGCGACGCGATCGCGCGCCTCCGCCTGCCGGAGCCGCAACATCCCCCGCAGCTCGTCGACCGACACCTCGTCGTCGACGACCCTCCGGATCTCCGGCAGCGGAAGCCCGAGGTCGCGCAGGGCGAGGATGCGGTTCAGCCGCGGGAGCTGGTCGGCGCGGTACCAGCGGTAGCCGGTCTGCGGGTCGACCTGCGCCGGCGGGAGCAGCCCGATCTCGTCGTAGTGGTGCAGCGTTCGCACCGAGACCTGCGCGGCCCGGGCGAACGCCCCGATCCCGAACACGCTTCTATACCTACAGCCTCACGCGACGTGAGAGTCAAGGTCCGGCCCCTAGAATCCCGGCGTGGCAGGTCTCGTTGCAGAGCGTTACGAGCTGCTCGAGGTGCTCGGGCAGGGGGGCGACAGCGAGGTCGTGCAGGCCGTCGACCGCCAGCACGACCGCCCGGTGGCCCTGAGGGTGCGGCGCGTCGGCGCCGACGAGGCGCGTGACCCGCTCCTGGCCGAGAGCCGCGCGCTCCTCGAGCTCCACCCGCATCCCGCACTGCCGGTCGTGCGGGACGACTTCTTCCTCGACGACCGCCATGTGCTCGTCATGGACTGGATCGACGGGACCAACGTGGGGCGGATCGTGCGCGAACGCGGTGACCCCGGGCTCGCCGTCGCGACCGTGCTGGGCGAGCTCCCCGCCGTCGCCGACGCGCTCGACCATCTCCACCAGCAACGGCCGCGGGTCATCCACGGAGACGTCCGGCCCGAGAACGTCATCATCACGCCCTACGGCCGTGCCCGCCTCGTGTTCGGCGTCGCCTCGCTCGGGTCGCCGGCGACCGACGCGACCGCCGCGTACCGCGCCCCCGAGCTGGCGAACGGCGTCAAGGCCAGCCCGGCGTCCGACGTCTTCGGGCTGGCGGCGACCATCGTGTTCACGCTGACCGGCCGGCCACCCAGGCCCGGTCCCGAGATCGAGTGGGAGGGTGTGGCCCCCGAGCTCGCCAAGCGGCTGGACCGCGTGCTCCGCCGTGCCCTCGACCCGGATCCGGTCCGGCGCCCGCCGACGGCGAACGACCTCGTCGGCCGCATCGTCGCTGCCCGCGACAGCGTGCTGCCGATGGGCGTCGTGACCTTCTCGCTCACCGACATCGAAGGCTCCACCGACCTCTGGGAAACCCACCCCGACGTCATGGCCGCCGTGATCGTGCGCCACTACGAGCTCGCGGCCGAGATCGCCGAGGCACACGGTGGCCGCATGCCCCGGTCGCAGGGCGAGGGCGACAGCACACTCACCGCGTTCGCTCGCGCCACCGACGCCGTCGAGGGCGCGCTGGCGTTCCAGCAGGCCGTCACCGAGGAGGAGTGGCCCGAAGGGATCGAGCTCCGGCTGCGCACCGGGCTCCACACGGGTGAGGCGCAGGTGGACCACGGCGACTACTTCGGTGCCGCCGTGAGCCGCGCGGCGCGCCTGCGCGCCCTGGGCCGGGGCGGCCAGGTCCTCGTCTCGCACGCCACCGCCGAGCTCGTTGCCGATCGTCTGCCCCCCGACGCCTCGCTGCGCGACCTCGGGCGGGTGCAGCTGCGCGGCTTCGGACACCCCGAAGCCGTGCACCAGCTGTGCGCGCCAGACCTGCCCGACCGCGGCGACCCGATCGTCCTCGCCGGCGGCGAGGGCGATGCCGCGACCCCCCTGCCATTCCCGATCGCGGTCCCGCCCGGCGCGACCCGGTTCGTCGGTCGCACCGCCCAACTCGCCGCGCTCGCCGAACCGTGGGCGCGCGCGGTCGACACGTCCCAGCGCCGAGTCGTCTTCGTCGGGGGCGACCCCGGCATCGGCAAGAGCAGGCTCACCGCCGAGTTCGCCCGCGACGTCTACAACGGCGGCGCGACCGTGCTGTTCGGCCGGTGCTACGAGGAGAACGTCGTCCCGTACCAGCCGTTCGTCGAAGCCGTCGAGCACTACCTCCGGCAGGGTGACCCGAGCGAGGTGCGCGCCGACCTCGTGCGCAGCGGGACGCTGCTCGCCCGGCTCGTCCCGGACATCGCCCTGCGGTTCCCCGACCTCCCCGAGCCGGTGCGCGCCGAGCCCGACACCGAGCGCTACCTCATGTTCGAGGCGGTCGACGCCCTGCTCACCGGGATCGCCAAGCGGTCTCCACTCCTTCTCGTGCTCGACGACCTGCACTGGGCCGATCGCCCGACACTGGCGTTGCTCTGTCACATCGCCCGCCATGCCGAAGCAACGCCGGTCGTGATCCTCGGGACGTACCGTGAGGGCGACGTCGTCGGCGATCACCCGATGCGACAGGTCATCGCCGACCTTCGCCACGACGGCGTCCTCGAGCAGGTCGCCCTGG
>DATFVT010000167.1:0-3737 GCA_035260105.1 Acidimicrobiia bacterium | reverse complement strand
GTCGACGAGCGCCATCACGTACGCCTGGCGGGTCGGCACGTCCATCTGGGCGAGCGCGGTCCGCCCGAACAGCAGCACCGCGGCCGTGACGAGCGTGGGCGCGAACGGGATGGCGACCAGCAACACGTTGGACGGCAGGTGCGTGAACACCATCGTGCGCAGAAGCCCGAACCGCTCGGCCAGGCGAGCGGCGGCGAGGAAGGACAACGTCTGGAGAATGCCGACGACGAAGAAGATGACGCCGAGCTCGCCGGTCGACGCGTCGAACTGGGCGGCGAACCAGTAGGCGATGAACGACTGCACGACGAACCCGCCGCCGAAGCTGTCGACGGCGAACAGTCCGGCGAGGCGGAGCACGGTGGGCCGCGACCGCTGCAAGCGCGCGTGGGAGCTCTCCTCGTGCGGACGCCGCTCGATTTCGACGTGCCTCGACAGCGTGGACGCGACGGCGGCGCCGGCGAGGGCGGCGGGGACGAACACCAGGAAGAACCGCTGCTCGACCGGCGTCGCGGACCAGATGCGCCGCAGCAGGTCGGGCGCGCCCGCGGCGAGCGCGCCCAACGACCCGGCGGCGGTGGCGACCGCGTTGTACGTGCCGAAGCCTCGGATGCGCTCGCGGCCCGTCAGCTCCGTCGCCAGCATCGACTGCTCCAGCGATGTGAACGCACCCGACTCCACGACTTCGGTCGACAGCGCGCCGATGAGCGCCACCGCGCTCAGCACCCAGACCTGGTCGGAGAAGGCGAACACCACGCCCGTCAGGGCCAGCGCCAGGTAGAGGGCGGCGTAGGTGCGTCGCCGCCCCCAGCGGTCGCCCCACCGGCCGACGACGAGCGACGAGACGACGGTTCCGGCGACGACGGCGGCCAGGACCAGCCCGACCTCGCCCGTGGAGAATCCCTCGCGGTCGAGCGTGCTGCCGAGCAGCACTGCGCCGAACCCGTAGGCGAAGGCGCGCACCGCTTGTGCCCACAGGATGCGATGCGCGTCCGGAGTGAGCCGGGCCGTCGTCACACCGATGTCACCACGTCCCGAGTCTGGCACGACCTGCATAGAGTGCAGTCATGGCGGACACGGCGACCAGCATCAGTGGACTACTGCACGAAGTAAGCGAGACCCATCACAGCGTGTACCGGATCGTCGACGGCGCCGACGACGACTGGGCGTCCTGGTACGCGGACTGGCTGATTCGTCTGAGCGAGCTTCCCGACCTGCTCGGCGTGACGCCGGTGCGCAGCGAGCTCGTCTACATGCTGGTCCGCCTCGACAAGGAGTACACCGACCAGCAACGGTCGGAGCCGTGGGAGCAGTACTACGCGGGGCAGCTGCTCGACCACTTCACGCGCACATGATGCGTCACTGACTCTTCGCTCACCGGGCGATGCAAGAGTGCGCGTGTGACCGCACACCCTCGGCCGCGCTCTCTCCTCGTGCCAGTGGCCGTCCTGGTCGCGCTCACGTCGTTCGCCACCGCCGCGGGTGCTTCGCCACCCGGAGGGGTGCCCTCCGCCCAGCCGGAGAAGAAGCCGAACGTCGTGTTCATCCTGACCGACGACCTCGACCTCACGTCCTACCTGGACCCGTCACGCTTCCCGAAGGTCAACTCGCTCCTCGTCGACAAGGGCACGACGTTCTCCAACTTCTTCGTCACGGACTCGCTGTGCTGTCCGTCCCGCTCGTCGATTCTGCGCGGACAGTACGTGCACGATCACGACGTCCTCGGCAACCTGCCGCCGGACGGCGGGTACCAGAAGTTCCACGCCAACGGGGACGAGAAGTCGACCGTCGCCACGTGGTTGCACGACGCCGGGTACCGCACCGGGCTCCTCGGCAAATACCTGAACGGGTACCCGCAGACGGTGGACCCGGCGTTCGTCCCTCCCGGTTGGGACGAGTGGGACAGCCCCACGAGTGGGGGCAACCCGTACTCGGAGTACAACTACCGACTCAACGAGAACGGCAAGCTCGTCCGATACGGATCGAGCCCGGACGACTACCTGGTCGACGTGCTGTCGCGGAAGTCCAGCGAATTCATCCAGCAGAAGGGTGACAAGCCGTTCTTCCTCTACGTCGCGCCGTATGTCCCGCATCAGCCCGCGACGCCGGCGCCCCGCTACGCCGACGCGTTCCCCGGGGTGCAGGCGCCGCGCACCGCGTCGTTCAACCAGGCGGACTCGAGCGCCGAGCCGCACTGGCTCCAGAGGCGCTTGCCGTTGGACGCCCAGCAGGTCGGCGCGATCGACCAGCTGTATCGAAAGCGGCTGCAGAGCATGCTCGGAGTCGAAGACCTGGTGCAGAACGTCGTCGACACGCTCCAGAAGACCGGTCAGCTCGACAACACGTACATCGTCTTCACCTCGGACAACGGCTTCCACCTCGGCCAGCACCGACTCCCACCCGGGAAGCAGACCGCCTTCGAGGAGGACATCCACGTGCCCCTGATCGTCCGCGGGCCCGGAGTTCCGCAAGGGAAGAAGGTGGACGACTTCGCGATGAACATCGACTTCGCGCCGACCTTCGCCGACCTCGCCGGGGCCAAGACCCCCCGGTTCGTGGACGGCCGATCCCTGGTCCCGGCGATGCACGGCAAGAAGCCCGAGAGCGAGCGGAAGGACGTGCTCGTCGAGCACTACGCCGAGGGCCGCGGGCGGGGCTCGAGCGCAGCGACGGCGCAGCAGGACCCCGACAACGACACGGACCCGCCCAACACGGGATCCCCGGCCACCGGCCCGCAGGCGCCCGCGGTTCGGCGCGGCCAGTTCCGGGCGCTCGGGATCCCCGACTACGCGGCCGTACGGACGGACCGCTACACCTATGTCGAGTACGTCACCGGAGAGCGCCAGCTCTACGACCTGCGCGCCGACCCCGACCAGCTCCACAACATCGCGGCGACGGCGGACCCGAAGGTCGTCCGCGATCTGGCCCGACAGCTCTCCGCCCTGAAGCGCTGCAAGGGCGAGGGTTGCCGCGCGGCCGACCGCGGGTAAGGCGCCCCTACGCTGGGGGTTCGCATCACCCCCCTCGCGACGACCAAGCTGGAGCGCGCATGGGTCCCGTCCTGACGCCGGCACCTCCGCAAGCCGCCCCGACCCGGCTGGGCCGCAACATCGCGGCCGCCGTCGTCGGTGGGCTCCTTGCCCTGGCGCTGGTCCTCGGCGTGTCGCGGGCGGTGCAAGGGCCGGGGGTGCTCGACCGGGTGACGATCAACAACCCGACGCCGTATCCCGTCGAGGTCTCCGTCGCCGGTGCTTCCGGCGGCTCCGAGGTCGACCTCGGGCCTGTGTCACCCGAGGCCCGTCACGCCTTCGAGTCGGTGCTCGACCAGGGCGACCGATGGGTGGTTCACGTCACCAGCGCGGGCGCCGACGGCGGCACGTTCGTCGTCCGCAAGTCGGATCTGGGGCGCGCGAACTCTGTCATCACGATCCCGGATGCGGTCCGCTCCAAGCTCGCCGACTCCGGCGTCACGACGGGCACGCAGTCCGACTAGCTCCGGTGCGCTACGAGAACGGCGTCGTCGGCCGCCCCTCGCGCTCGCCGTCCACGATGATGTCGGTCTTCTCGTTGTAGAAGGCCACGAGACCGGCGACGTTGGTCGCCTCGGGGAACGGCGTCCGGTACGACCACGCCAGGTCCTCGAACGTCTCACCGCCCGCCTCGACGGACCAGTACCGCGCGAACCCCTTGTACGCGCAGCCGGTCGTCGTGTCGGTGGGCGTCAACAGGTCGAGGCGCAC
>DATFVT010000166.1:0-5152 GCA_035260105.1 Acidimicrobiia bacterium | reverse complement strand
CTACGACCGGGACATGCGCATGCTCGTCGACGCGCACGGCAACTCGGTCGGCGTGCACGCGCACGTGCAGTCCCCGCACTGCTACGACGCCGCCGACGACGCCGGCGTCCTCGTCTTCCAGGACTTCGCGCTGCAGTGGTGTTACGACTCGGGCACCGAGACGAACCCGGGGTTCGTCGACACCGCGTGCCGCCAGATCGCGGAGATGGCGTACCTGCTCCACAACCACCCCAGCGTCGTCTATTACGCGTGCCACAACGAGCCCGCCCGGTTGTTCGATCCCCGCCGAGGTGAGGACGGGCCCGAAACCGACCGGGGCGAGTCGCACCTCGACGCCGCGCTCGACTCGACGCTGCGCACCGTCGACACCGGCCGGCACGTGCACCGGGCCTCGGGCATCGGCGACGACGTCCACAACTACGCAGGGTCGCTCACGGGCGGCAGCCTGTATCGCGTCCGCGAGCGTCCGGCGTGGTTCGTCTCCGAGTACGGGTTCTGGACCGTCGGCCCGCAGGCCGCGAGGTTCGGAGACCGGGGATGGCCGCCCGACGCGGAGCAGCTACGGGAGTGGGTCAGCCGCCTGTCGTTCATCGGCTCGACGTGCGCGTTCGCGGGCCTGCCCTCACGGTACGAGTCGCTCGACGCGTTCGCCGAGGCCACCCAGGCCTACGGAGCCGCGCTGGCGAAGCACCAGACCGAGTGGTTCCGGGCCCACCGGGGTGATCCGTTCATGGGGTACCGGTGGCACTTCTGGGCCGACTGGTGGGGCTACGCCGGCGGTGGCCTCGTCGACGTCGAACGCGTGCCGAAGGCCACGTACCACGCGTTCCGGCACGCGAGCCGGCCCCGGCTGCTCGTCGGCCTGCAGGACGCATCCGTGGTCCCCGCCGGCGACGTGGCGGTGCCGCTCGTCGCCGTCAACGACGGCCGCGAGGGGTGGCGGGGCACGGTGTCGTGGGTCGTGGTCGAGGCGGCGTCGGCCGTCTTCGCGCCCGACTTCGACGGCGCCCGCATCGGCCTGCCCGTGCCTCCCGACCCGGACGCCCGCGTCGCCGTGCCGCGCGACCGTGGCGCCGTCGTCACTCACGGCGAGATCGCCTTCGATGCCGCACCGGCAGCAGCGACGCCGGTCGGTGACGTCACAGTCGCGCTCGAACCGGGACAGGCGCGCACCCTTGTCCTGCGCTGGGCCGACGGCGAGCTCGGCGACCAGGAGAACTTCGTGCACTTCCACTGCCCCGCCCCCGGCGAGGAGCACGGCCCGGGGCTCACGAACGTCTGAGCGCCTCGCAGATCCTCTCGACGGCGTCCGGTGTGCGGATGCCCCACCAGAAGAGGTCGCGGCCGTCGACGAGCCGGACGTCGGCGCCGCGCACGATCGCCTCCACCTCGTCGACGTGGCGCTCCTTGAACGGGTACGGCTCGCCCGGGAGCACCACGAGGTCGGCGCGTCTCGCGGCGATCTCCTCCAGCGTCATCTCGGGATAGCGCTCGCCGGCAGCGGCGAACACGTTCTCGATTCCGAGCAGCTCCAACAGCGACGACCCGTACGTGTCCCCGTTGGCGGTCATCCACGGCCGCCGCCAGACGAGCACCGCCGCCCGCCGTGGCACACCCGGCGCCACCGCCCGCTGCTCGTCGAGCCACCGTCCCCATTCACCGGGCGCGAAGAGCGCGGGCGCGGGAACGCCGATGGCGTCGCCGAGCGCCACCACGGCGGGGCCCACCTGGGCCACCGAGTGGGGTGACATCGAATGCACGCGGAGCCCGGCGTCGACGAGCGCGTCGGCGTCCTCGATCCGGTTCTCCTCGTCGTTCACGACCACGAGGTCGGGCGCGAGCGCCACGATCGCTTCGACGTCGGGATTCTTGGTCCCGCCGATCGCGGGCAGGTCGGGTTGCTCGCAGAATCGTGTGCACGCCACCGGGTCGACTCCCAGCGCGCGCAGCGTCTCGGTGACGGACGGAACGAGCGAGACGACGCGGGGAGCCGTGGCTACATCCGGTCGAGGAGAGCGTTCTTCTTGGCCTCGTACTCCTCGGCGGTGATGTGGCCCTTGTCGCGCAGGGCGGCGAGCTGCTCGATCTGCTGCGGGATGCTGGCGCCGCCGCCGGCTTGCGCCTCGGGGCGCGACCAGCTCGCCGTCTCGCGGGCGTTCACCTCCATCTGCCGGTAGATCTCCTGCTGCACACCGTCCGGATGACGCACGTCCTCGAAGTGCGATTGGCCCTCACGGCCTGCCGACTCGATGTCGAGGTCGCCGGCGCCGATCACCCGCTCGAACATCCGTTGATGGAAGTTGATGTTGTTGATCCGCTCGAGCGGGATCTCGACACCGTGCTTGGAGAGCATGCCGGTCCTGAAGATCACACGGTCGTCGGTCACCACGAAGTGCGTGTACTGCCACTGGAAGTACTTGATCGCCAGCCACACGGCCCAGATCACGGCGAGGATGGCCCACGCCCACGCGGCGACGGTCTGCACGCTCCCCGAGAGGGCGATCACGCCGATGAGCGCGATGAAGAGCGGGATCCCGGTCAGGATGTGCTTCGAGAAGTACCACCAGTGCGGGTGGAGATCGAGCGCGACCGTCTCGCCCTCGTTGATCAGGTTGCGGGGGTACGGCATGGACGCAGGTTACGGCGACGCGACGGGGCCGAGCACGCGATCGAGATACGGATTGCGGAAGCGACTGTCGGGATCGAGGCGGGCGCGCACAGCCTGGAAGCGCGCCCACTCCGGGTAGCGCGGCGCGAGCATCGCGGCCGTCTGGTAGTGCAACTTGCCCCAGTGCGGCCGGCCACCGACGTCGTCCATGATCGCTTCCACTCCGCGGAAGTAGGAATCGAACGGCATCCCCGAGGAGAGGTGCACGGCGAGGTAGCCCGTCTCGCGACCGTTGGCGGTCGAGAGCGGGATGTCGTCGGCCGCCGCGACGCGGAGCTCGATCGGGAAGTTCACCGTCAGGCCTTCGCCCTCGATGAGGTCCCGTACGCGCAGCAACGTCTTCCCGAGCTCGGCCCGCGGAATGGCGTACTCCATCTCGACGAACCGCACGAGGCGCCGGCTGCAGAGGACGCGGTGGCTGACGTCGACGACCTCCGTCTTGCCGATGCTCCCGGCGACCACGTTCATCAGCTTCGGGATCACGTCCGGTCGGCGCTGCCCGAACTTGGCCGCCGCGCCGAAGAGGAAGTTTGCGAACAGGATGTCGTCGCGCCACCCCTTCCAGGACGACCTGGTGCGGATCGGATCGTCCGTCCGGTTGGCGACCTTGACCGTCGCGATGTCGGTGTGCGGGAACCAGTAGCAGTCGATGTGCTCGTTCCGGTCGATGATGTCGTCGAGGTCGTCGACGAGCGCCTCGAGAGACCGGGGCTTCTCGATCGAGTGCAGCCGGAACGAAGGCTGGCACTGGAGTGTCACCCTCGTGACGACGCCCAGGGCGCCGAGGCCGACGCGGGCACACGCGAACACCTCGGGCTCCTCGTCGCGCGAGCAGCGCACCAGCTCGCCGTCGCCGGTGACGAGCTCGAGGCCGGTCACGAAGGTTGCGAGCCCGCCGAACGTCTTGCCGCCGCCGTGCGTCGCCGTCGCGATCGCGCCCGAGATCGACTGCCGGTCGATGTCGCCGAGGTTGGGAAGTGCGAGGTGGCGCGTCTCCAACTCGTCGTTGAGGTGCCATAGCGGGATCCCGCCTTCGACCGTCGCAGTGCCGGCGTCGCGGTCGATCGCGACCACCCGGTTCAGTGCGCCGAGACGCAACATGCGCCCGTCGGTGCAGGCGATCCCGGTGAACGAGTGACCGGCGCCGACGACCTTCACGGTCTGTCCGGCCCGCTTCGCCCGCTCGACCGCCTCGATGACCTCGAGCTCGCTCGCCGGCTCCTCGAGCGCAGCGGGCGTGCACTGCTGGTTGCGGCCCCAGTTGCGCCAGCGAGCACCGTCGCGCATCGGCCGCAGCCTACGTTCTCAGCTCCACCCCAGATCCCGGAGGCGGGCGTCGTCGATGCCGAAGTGGTGTCCGATCTCGTGGATCACGGTGACGCGGATCTGGTGCGCGAGGTCTGCTTCGTCACGGGACCGCTCGCACAACGGCCCCCGGAAGATGGTGACGCGATCCGGCATCACACCGGCGTAGTTGAGCGGGGAACGATTGGTCAGCTGCACACCCTCGTAGAGCCCGAGGAGCGTGCCGGGCCGGCCGCCGAGCTGCTCGCGTGTCGGCCAGTCCTCGACCATCACCGCGACATTCTCCATATGCGCGGCGAGATCGGGAGGAATCGAGTCGAGCGCGTCGGCGACGAGATCCTCGAAGCGCTCGCGCGACACGTGCATCAACCGAACGTAGCCCCTTGACGGCGCGCGATCGCGGTCGTAGGTTCGCTGGTACCGGTGACAAGGGCACGGCACTGGTGATGTCTGAAAGGCAGCCGCCGGATTACGGGTCCGAGGAATCGGCCGGTGACCGAACGTCGGACAGCCCGGCGTCAGGGACCGGGACGACAGCCGAGAGGGCGCCCCGCCCGCCGGGGAGCCAGCGGAGCCGGAGTCCGAACAGGTGAGGCCCCGAGGAGATCGGAGCTGCGACGCAGCGAAGACTACTCGGGGCCTTTCCTCGTTCCCCGCCCGCTCCTCGCGGGCGACCGGTCCCCCGATCTTGTCGTAGTGGATCGGTATGGTCCTCGGGTGCCCGATGACCGGCTGCTCGACGGCCTCGACGACGCGCAGCGTGAAGCCGTCACGACGCGTGCGAAGCCGCTGGCGATCCTCGCCGGTGCGGGCGCCGGCAAGACGCGCGTCCTGACCCGACGCATCGCCTGGCACTCCCGTCATGCGCACATCGACCCGGCCCACACCCTGGCCGTCACATTCACACGCAAGGCCGCCGGCGAGCTGGGCGACCGGCTGACGGGCCTCGGCGTGCGGCGTCACGTGGCCGCGGGAACGTTCCATGCCGTCGCGCTGGCACAGCTGCGGCGGTGGTGCGAGGACCGCGATCGCGCCGTGCCGAAGCTCCTGGATCGCAAGGCGCGGATCCTGGTGCCGATGCTGCCCGGGCGGGGCGGTGAACGCGCGCTGCTCGCGGCCGAGGTCGCTGCCGAGATCGAATGGGCGAAGGCGCGCCTGATCGGGCCGGACGGCTACCAG
>DATFVT010000165.1:0-4792 GCA_035260105.1 Acidimicrobiia bacterium | reverse complement strand
GCGGGCCGTGGTGGAGGTCGCCGACGCGTCGCTGGTCGTGGTGCGCGGCTGCTACCTGACGCTGCGACGCGCGGTGCGAGCGGCACCGCTCGCCCACGCTTCGGGGATCATCCACGTCGCCGAGCCCGGCCGGGCGATCGGACGCCGTGACGTCGCCGGCGTGCTCGACCGCCCCGTGCTGGCCGAGGTCCCGGTGCGATCCGCCATCGCGCGCGCCGTCGACGCCGGCCTGCTGCCGGCGCGCCTGCCGGACGTGCTGGCCCGGCCGGTGCACGAGGCGCTCGGCCGCCTCGGCCTGCTGGGCGATCGCCGCGGTCGCGCGGCATGACGGCCGCCCCCGTCCCGTCGCCTCGCCCCACTCCTTCCTCGCCTCGTCCCTCGGGAGGCGACGCCGCGCTGAAGCAGCGCGTCCACCGGCGCCTCGTCGCCGCCGGCGGCCTCGACCCGGTCGACCACCTCGACCAACACGACCGGGCCGGCCGTGCGCTCGCCGTCCGCGCCCGGCTCGCCGAGCTGCTGCGCGACGAGGCACCGCTCCTCACGCCGGCCCGCTTCGAGCACCTGTTGCGCGACCTGACCGACGAGGTCTCCGGCCTGGGGCCGCTCGAGCCCCTGCTCGCCGATCCCGAGGTCAGCGAGGTCATGGTCAACGGCCCCGGGAAGGCCTACGTCGAGCGCGCTGGACGGCTCGAAGCAGTGGGGATCGATCTCGACGCCCCCGGCATCGTCCGGGTCGTCGAGCGCGTGGTCGCGCCGCTCGGGCTCCGGCTCGATCGGGCGTCGCCAATGGTCGACGCCCGCCTCGTCGACGGGTCCCGGCTGCACGCGCTGATCCCTCCGCTCGCCATCGACGGGCCCTGCGTCACCATCCGGCGCTTCCGGCCCCGCCCTGTCGACCTCGACGCGTTCGGTGCCGAGGGCGCCCCGGGCGAGTTCCTGCGCTGGACGGTCATTGCCGGCTGGAACCTCCTCGTGTCCGGTGGCACGAGCGCGGGCAAGACGACGCTGCTCAACTCGCTGTCGGGCGCGATCCCGAGCGGCGAACGCGTGGTCACGATCGAGGAGACGGCGGAGTTGCGCCTCGCCCAGCCGCACGTCGTGCGCCTGGAGGCCCGCCCGCCCAACGCCGAGGGCGCCGGCGCGGTGAGCGTGCGCGACCTCGTGCGGACATCGCTCCGCATGCGCCCGGACCGCATCGTCGTCGGTGAGGTGCGCGGCGGGGAGGCGCTCGACATGCTGCAGGCCCTCAACACCGGTCACGACGGGTCACTCTCGACCGTCCACGCCAACGGCCCCGGTGACGCGCTGGCGCGCCTCGAGACGCTCGTGCTGATAGCAGGCGCGGGCCTCCCGCTGCTCGCGGTGCGTTCCCAGATCGGCGCCGCGATCGACGCCGTCGTACACGTCACCCGCTCGGGGCAGGGAGCGCGCCGCGTCGAGGCGATCGGCGAGCTCGGCTCAGGGCACGCCGACGCACTCGGAGTGCGCCCGCTCTTCGAGCGCGCCGGAGGCGCACTCGTCCCGACAGGCGTCCCGACGCGACCACCGCGCCGGTCCGGCACGCCACCTCCCGACGTTCGGTGGTTCGCGTGCTGACCCTCGCCGTCGCCGTGCTCGGCCTGCTCGTGGCCACCGCCCTGATGATTGCCGCCCGCCGCACCGCCACCGCCGAGCGCACCCGCGCGCTCGGGGCCCACCGGAGGTGGCGGCTGCACGCGCGGCCGCGCGCCGCTCTGGCGCGTGCCCTGGCCGACGCCGAACTGACGCTCGAGCCGGAGCCGGCGGTCGAGCTGTGGGCGGGCACGGCGGCGGCCGCCGGCATCGTCGCGCTCGCGTTGTCGCCGGGGCTGGTGCCGCCGGCAGTCCTCCTCGCCGGCGCGGGGCCGCCCGCCCTTCTGTGGGTGCTGCGAACGCGCGCCCACCGGCGCTACGCGGCCGCACTTCCACTCGCGCTCGAGCAGATCGCCGCGCACCTTCGCGGCGGCGGCACCGTCGGCCACGGCGTCGCGGCGCTCTCGGGCGGCGACGGTCCGCTCGCCGCCGATCTGCGGCGCGTGCAAGCCCGCGCCGACCTCGGCGTCGGCCTGGCCGACGCGCTGGCCGCCTGGCCCGCCGAGCGCGACGTCGGCGACGTGCGCGCCGTCGCCGGCGCCCTCGCCGTGGCCGAGACGCTCGGCGGCCGCAGCTCGCACGCGCTCGACGGCCTCGCCGCATCGCTGCGCGACCGCCTGGGCGCCGCCGCCGAAGCCCACTCCCTCTCGGCTCAGGCCCGGCTGTCGGCGTTGGTCGTCGGCGCGTCGCCCCTGGTGTACCTGGTGTTCTCGGCACTCGTGGATCCGGCCTCGGTCGGGCTGCTCGTGCGGACCAACGCCGGGCGTCTCTGCCTCGGGCTCGGCCTCCTCCTGGAAGTGGTCGCCGTCCTCTGGATGCGGCGCATCCTCGCCTCGGCGGAGGCGGCGTGAACGCCGCGCTCGACCCGCTCGGGCTCTGGGTGCTCGGCTTGGCATGGGGTGCGCTGGCGGCGGCGCCGCTGGCGGTGCGTGCCCGGCGACGACGTCTGGAGGCGCGCGTCCGGTCGTTGCGCCCCCTCGCCGGGCCGGGCCGTCCGCGCCTCGAGCTGGCGCGCCGCATCGGCGTCCGCTGCGCGGGGAGCACGATGGGCCGGACCCTGACCGGCTTGCATACCCGCAGCCGAGTCAGGCGCGACGACGGCCGACTCGCCGCTGAGCTCCCGGTCACGGTCGACCTCCTCGGCGTTGCCGTGGGGGCCGGATGCACGCCCTACCTCGCGGTCGACGCCGCGGCGCGATGGGCACCGCCGCTGATGTCGGTCCGCCTCGCCGGCGTGCGCGACGCCTGTGCGCTCGGCGCCACCTTCGCCGACGCGCTCGACGATCTCGCCGCTCGTGCGCCGGCGTTACGACCGGTGGCCGGCGCGTTGCTCGCGTCCGACCGGCTCGGTGCCCCAGTCGGCCCGGCGCTGGCCCGCCTCGCCGCCGAGCAGCGCGCCGACCTGCGACGCCGGGTCGAGGCACACGCCCGCCGCGTGCCCGTGCGCCTGCTCTTCCCGCTCGTCTTCGTCGTCCTGCCGGCGTTCGCGTTGCTCACGGTGATCCCCACGCTGCTGGCAGGGTTCTCGCGGCTCTAGCGCTTCCCCCTTCGACCCCGAACCAGAGGAGGAAGCATGATTCGTCGCTTCGTACGCACGTTCCGCGCCGAGGTCGGGCAGACCACGGCCGAGTACGCACTCGTCATCCTGGGCGCGGCTGCCATCGGCGCCCTGCTCATCGCGTGGGCGACCAAGAGCCACGCCATCGGCAAGCTCTTCGACGAGGTCGTGGGGAAGGTGCTGCCCTGAACCGCGAACGCGGCCAGTCGACGGTCGAGTTCGCGGTGCTGATGCCCCTGGTGGTGCTGGCGGCGTTGATCGTGCTGCAGGTCGCGTTCGTCGTGCGCGATCAGGTCGCGGTCGTGCACGCCGCCCGCGAGGCGGCGCGGGCCGCGAGCGTGGATCCGGATCCCGGGCGCGCCCAGCGAGCGGGCCGCCGCACCTTGCGCGGCGCGGCGGTCGAGGTGGGCGACCGGCCGCGAGTGGGAGAGCCGATCACGGTCGACGTGTCGTACCGCTCCGTGACCGTTCTGCCGCTCGTCGGCCGGCTGTTCCCCGATCCGGAGCTCCACGCGCGGGTCTCGATGCGGGTCGAGCGGTGAGCCGCCAGCGGGGCTCGATGGCGATCGTCCTGATGGCGGTCGTGGTGCTCGCCGCGGTGCTGGCGCTGGGCGCTGCTCGGCTGGGCGGCGCGATCGTCGCCCGGGCCCGGGCGGACGCCGCCGCCGACGCGGCCGCGCTGGCCGCCGCCGACATGCTGGCGCTCGGACGAGGTGAGCACGCCGCCGCTGCGGCCGCGGCCGAGACCGCCGCCGACAACGACGCGCGTCTGGTCAGCTGCGAATGCGCGGGCCGGATCGCGACCGTGCACGTGGAGGTGGCGACGACGGGTCTCGGTCGCGTCGCCGGGCCGGCGCGGTCCACAGCCCGGGCGGAGGTGCGTCCGCAGGGCTAGTGGGACTGGAGGATCGCGTCGTCGCGGAAGTCGGCGAACAGCGAGTCGACGCCCGCCCCCGGGGTCAGGTTGGTTCCGCTCCCACCGCCGGTCGGGATGACGACGTTCTTGATGTTGGCGGGGTCGATCGTGAGCACGAGCCGACCCACCCGGTACAGGTCCTGGATGCTCACGTTCTCCATCTGCACATGGCGGCCCAGGTTGCCGAGGAGGTTGAGGACCCCGCCCGGCCCGACGGCGCGCTGCTGCACGTTCTGCAGCGCGGTGATGATCAGCGTCCCCTGGTTCACGGTGCGGCTGACGTCGCCGGCGGCAAAGCTGTGCCGGTCGCGGGAGAACGCGAGCGCGCCCGGGCCGTTCAGCTTCTGCTGGCCCGGGTCGAAGTCGGCGCCCGAGTCCACGTCGTGCATCGGCTCCTGGATGTTGATGTCGATGCCGCCGAACTCGTCGACCATGTCGGTGAAGCCGGCGAAGTTGGTCGTGATCGAGAACCTGATCGGGACACCCACGAAGCCGCCGATCGCCTGCGTGAACGCGCTCAGGCCGCTGTTGGCGAGGATCGAGTTGATCTTGCCGCCGCCACCCACCGACGTGTCGCGGGGGATGTCGATGATCGTCGCCGCCTTCGCGCCCGGGTTCACGCCGATGACGTGGATCGCGTCGCCGAGCCCGACGCCGTTGGGATCGCGCGAGTCGTTGCCGACGACCAGGAAGAACTGCACCTGGTC
>DATFVT010000164.1:0-2386 GCA_035260105.1 Acidimicrobiia bacterium | reverse complement strand
GCCCTCACCACCCAGGGGCTCGAGGGTGGCGTGTTCACGATGATCAGCCACGGCTTGACCACCGGTGCGTTGTTCCTCCTCGTCGGGTTCCTCTACGACCGGCGGCACACGTTCAGCATCAGCGACTTCGGCGGGCTGTGGAAGGCAGCGCCGATCTTCGGCGGGATCTTCCTGGCGATCGCGTTCGCGTCGATCGGCCTGCCCGGCTTCTCGGGATTCGTCGGCGAGTTCCTCGCGCTGATCGGCACGTTCATCGTGCACCGGCCGTACGCCGTGATCTCGGCCGTGGGCGTGATCCTCGCCGCCGTGTACCTCCTGTGGGCCTACCAGCGCGCGTTCACCGGCGTGCCCAGCGGGGAGAACGCCAAGCTCCCTGACCTCAAGATGCGCGAGCTCACCGCCGTCGTGCCGTTGCTCGCGCTCAGCCTCTTCCTCGGCATCTACCCGAAGCCCGTGATCGACCGGGTCCAGCCGTCGGTGCGCCGGGTGATCTGCAGCGTCGAGCGGGGGAGTGACTACCGGGAGCCCGCCGTCGCCAAGCGGGGCACGCCCCTCGCGCGGTGCGCCGAGCTCGACACGCGGGAGCTGGCGGGCCGGTGATCACGTCGCTGCTCACCCAGGCGCGGGACGTCCCCACGATCCGCACGCCCGCGGTCGACTGGCTCGCCATCTCGCCCGAGGTCGCGCTCGCCGGTGCCGCCGTCGCCATCGTGCTGCTCCGCTCCGTCGTCCGGCGCGGCAAGTGGGTCTACCCGGCCGCGCTCGTGCTGGCGTTCAGCGGCGTGACGACGGCCGCCGCACTCCTGGTCCGGCAATGGCGCGAAGTCCAGGACCACGGCGCCATCACGACGATCGCCGGCATGGTGCGCGTGGACGGGTTCGGCGTGTTCCTCGGCGGCGTGGTCGTCGCCGCCGCGGTGCTCGCGCTGCTGCTGTCGGTGAGCTACACGCAGCGTGAACGGCTCGAGGGCGCGGAGTACCTCGCGCTCTTGCTGCTGTCGGCCACGGGCATGCTCGCGATGACGACGGCCAACGACCTCATCATCGTTTTCCTCTCGCTGGAGATCCTGTCGATCCCCCTTTACGTCCTGGCGGCATTCGACCGGCGCCGGCTGGCGTCTCAGGAAGCCGGGATCAAGTACTTCGTTCTCGGCGCGTTCTCGTCGGCGGTCTTCCTGTACGGGGTCGCGCTCGTCTATGGCGCGACCGGGACGACTTCACTGACCGGCATCTCGCGGTTCCTCGCCGCCAACACGCTGCTCGACGAGGGCGTGCTGCTCATCGGGCTCGGGCTGCTGCTGGTGGGCCTCGGATTCAAGGTGGCGGCGGTGCCGTTCCACATGTGGACGCCCGACGTGTACCAGGGCGCGCCGACTCCGGTGACGGCGTTCATGTCGTCGGCCACCAAGGTCGCCGGCTTCGCCGCGCTGCTGCGCGTCTTCCAGGTGTCGTTCCCGCTGTTCCGGAACGACTGGCGTCCGGCCGTCGGCGCGCTGGCGATCCTGTCCCTCGCGCTCGGCAGCATCGTGGCGATCGTCCAGACCGACGTGAAGCGGATGCTCGCCTACTCGTCCATCGCGCACGCCGGGTACATCCTCATCGGGTTCGCCGCCGCCGCCGTCGCCAACGGGAGTGCCTCCGCCCGCGGCCTGCAGTCTGCGCTCTTCTATCTGCTCGTGTACGCGTTCATGACCATCGGCGCCTTCGCCGTGGTCACGATGGTGGGCCGCTCCTCGCACGACGCCCGCCATTCGCTCTCCGAGTACCGGGGGCTGGCGGCGGCGCGTCCCGGCCTGGCCGCGCTGCTCGCGTTCTTCCTCCTCGCGCAAGCCGGCGTGCCTTTCACCGGAGGGTTCGTCGCCAAGCTCCAGGTGTTCGCGGCCGCCGTCGATGCCCGCGAGTACTACTTGGCGATCGCCGGCGTGGTCGCCGCCGTCATCGCGGCGTTCTTCTACTTGCGCGTCGTCGTGACGATGTACACGAGTGCCGACGAGCCGGCCGAGGCCGCCGAGCCGGGACGGCCACCGCGGCGCGTCGACGCCCCCGCCGCCGTCGTGCTCGGGGTCACCGCCGCGCTCACCCTGGTGCTCGGCATCCTCCCCGGGGCGTTCCTCGACCTCGCCAAGCACGCCACCTTCATGCTGCGATAGCCCTGCGCAGCGAGGGGGAGCGGGACTGGGGAGCTACGCCACGTCGCGACGGCGGCGGAACCAGCGGCGGCGCGCCCGCTCGCGGGGACGGGCCTGCTTCGCCTCGTGCTCGTCGAGGGCGCGGGCGGCGACGTGGTGCGCCTCTTCGATGAGCATCAGCGAGTCGGAGAAGTCGAAGAGCTCGCGCTCGTCGGACGGGCTCGGCAGCACGACCACGTCGACGTCGGGCGGCGCGT
>DATFVT010000163.1:0-4865 GCA_035260105.1 Acidimicrobiia bacterium | reverse complement strand
TCGCCGTCTCGCCCGGCGTCGGCTTCGGGCCCGGGGGCGAGGGCTTCGTGCGGTTCGCGCTCGTCGAGAACGAGCAGCGCATCGGCCAGGCCGTCCGCGGCATCCGCCGCGCCCTCACGAAGCTCGGCTGAACGGCGGCGCTTGCGCCGCCGTTGCTTGCCACGCTCGGACGAACGAGTACGGGGCGCCGACGCCGGCCGCATCGGCGCCGGCGAGTTCGGACGAGCGGTCGCCACGGGCGAAGGCCGTGGGGACGAGAGTCCGCCTGTCCGAGTCCGCCGTCGATGAGGCCGGCGGCGGCGCCTTGCTGCTGCTTCCCGGCTACTTCCCGACGATCCCGTGGAGGCAGAAGCTGACGGCGGCCTCGGCGGTGCGGTCGACGGGCTCGTTGCGGTCGAAGACGTAGGTGAGTGTCAGCTGGTTGCACGCGCCGACGATCGCCTCGGCGAGCACCTCCGGATCCTGGTCGGCGATCAGCCCCTCGACGATCGCCTCCTTGATGTGGCGGGCGGCGTCCGCGATGGCGACGTCGTGGTTGCGCCGCAGGACGGGCGCGAAGCGCTCGTCGGTGGCCGCGAACTGGAACAGCGTGAAGTTCTTGCGGTGCTCGAGGAACCACTCGATCGTGGCCCGGATGCCCAGCTCGATGCGCACGACCGGGTTGGGCTCGTCGCCGATCGCCTGCTGCTGGCGGCGGCGGAGATCCTGCTGCGACTCGCGCAGGATCTCGGACAGCAGCTCCTCCTTGGAGGGGAAGTACCAGTAGAAGACGCCCTTGCCGACGCCGAGGGTCTCGACGATGTCGGCGACGGACGTCGGGTGATAGCCGCGCTCGGCGAACAGCGCCGCGGCATGGTCCATGAGTTGACGCCGCCGGTCCTTGCCCCGCTGCGTGAGCTTGCGCCGCATCGTCTCTCCCGAGTCGCCGCGGCGAGGGTACGGTGACTTGACCATTCGGTCAAGAACGTTCGACTGCGACGCTCGCGTAGGCTCGGCCGACGCGCGACCCGCCGTGGTCAAGGGGGAGCGGTGCTCTACTGGGTCATCAAGGCAGCTCTCACACCGGTCCTGCGCCTTCTGTACCGCGTGCGGATCGAGGGGCGCGACCAGGTGCCGCAGCAGGGCCCGGTGATCCTCGCCGCTAACCACCGTTCCTTCATGGACTCGCTCTTCCTCCCGCTGGTGATCCGGCGGCGGGTGACCTTCGTCGCCAAGGCCGAGTACTTCGACGACAAGAAGACGGCTTGGTTCTTCCGCGGCGTCGGCCAGATCCCGATCCGGCGTGAGGGCGGCAGCGCGAGCGAGCGGGCGCTGGCGTCGGCGACCGACGTGCTCGAGCACGGCCAGGTGTTCGGCATCTACCCCGAGGGCACCCGCACGCGGGACGGCTACCTGCATCGGGGCCACACGGGAGTCGCCCGCCTCGCGTTGCGCACCGGGGCCTCGATCGTCCCCGTCGGCATGATCGGCACCGACGAGATCAACCCCATCGGCAGGAAGTTCCCGCGCCTGTTCCGCAGCGTGCGCATCCAGTTCGGCACGCCGATCACCGCCGACCGGTACGCGGGGCGTGAGCACGACCGTCTCGTGCTGCGTCAGCTCACCGACGAGGTGATGTTCGACCTGCAGCAACTCTCCGGGTACGAGTACGTCGACACCTACGCGACGAAGAAAGCCGAGGACGTGCCCGTGGAACCGGTGCCGCTGGCGACGCTGGAAGCCGCCGCGAGCCCGGCGGCCGTCGCGTAGCGGTCAAGCCTCGCCGTTCGCCCAGCCGCGCGCCCGCTCGACGGCGCGATGCCACTCTTCGTACCTGCGGGCGACCTCGTCGGCCGGCATCGCGGGCTCGAACACCGACTCCTCGGCCCAGCTCGCGGCGGCCTCGGACGGCGACGACCAGACCCCCTCGGCCAGCCCGGCCAGGTACGCGGCACCGAGCGCGGTCGTCTCCTTCACCGTCGGACGGCGCACGGGAACACCGAGCACGTCGGCCTGGAACCGGCACAGGACGTCCATCACGCTGGCGCCGCCGTCGACGCGCAACTCGCTGATCTTCGTCCCGGCCGCGCTCGTTATCGCGTCGACGACATCGCGCGTCTGCCACGCCATCGACTCCACGACGGCGCGTGCGATCTGCGCGCGGTCAGAACCGCGCGTCAGGCCGAACACGGAGCCGCGGGCGTACGGATCCCACCACGGCGATCCGAGCCCGGTGAACGCGGGGACGAACACGACGCCGCCACTGTCGTCGACGCCCGCCGCGAGGGGACCGGTCTCGGCCGCGTCGCCGATGATGCCGAGGCCGTCGCGCAGCCACTGGATCGCCGCTCCGGTGACGAAGATCGCGCCCTCCATCACGTACGTGACCTCGCCGCCGAGGTCCCACCCGACGCTCGTCAACAGTCCTTCGGTCGGCGGCGGGTGCGTCGGGCCGAGATTCACGAGCACGAAGGACCCCGTTCCGTAGGTGTTCTTCGACATGCCCGTCTCGAAGCACGCCTGACCGAAGAGCGCCGACTGCTGGTCGCCGGCGATGCCGCTCACCGGCACGGCGAGCCCGGCGGCGAGCTCCGGCGTCGTGACACCGAACCGGCCGCTGCTCGGCAAGATCACGGGGAGACCAGCGCGCGGCACGCCGAACAGCGCGCAGAGCTCGTCCGACCAGTCGCGCGCGTCGATGTCGTAGACCAACGTTCGACACGCGTTCGACGGGTCGGTCGCGTGCACGCCACCGTCCGGGCCGCCGGTGAGGCGCCAGAGGATCCAGCTGTCGACGGTGCCCAAGGCGAGATCGGGCCCGGGCTCGACGCCGCCCTGGGTCAGGAGCCACTCCCACTTCGTCGCCGAGAAGTACGAATCGAGGACGAGCCCGGTCCGCTCCCGCACGAGCGGCTCCCGGCCCGCGGCGCGGAGCTCGTCGCATCGTCCGGCCGTCCGCCGGTCCTGCCAGACGATCGCCCGATGCCGCGGCCGGCCCGTACGCCGGTCCCACACGACGGCGGTCTCGCGCTGGTTCGTGATCCCGATCGTGGTGACGGACTGCCCGGACGCGGCGAGCTCGGCCTGGACCGCGGCCAGCGTCTCGATCGTCGCCGTCCAGATCTCGTCCGGGTCGTGCTCCACCCACCCCGGCTGCGGGAAGTACTGCGGGAACTCGCGGTACGACGACGCGAGGAGCCTCCCGCCCTCGTCGATCGCGAACGAGCGCACGCCGGTCGTGCCGGCGTCGATGGCGAGGCAGACGCTCACCAGTCGAGGGAGTCGGACCGGCGACGCGCCCGGCCCCCGAGCGCGGCCGCGAGCTCGAACCCGACGCGGCGGTCGAGAGGCCGGAACTCGAGCGCGATCTCCCGGTCGGTGGCGTCGCGAACCCGCACCTGGAGCAGGGGCAGGTAGCGGCGGAGCTTCTCGAGCGTGAACGACGAATGACGCTTCGCCATCAGCAGGTCCTCCATGCTCAACGAACGCCGCCGCGGTGGCGCGCGGAACAGGATCAGCCGCTGGTCCGTGAGGGCGACGTAGTGCCGAGACCGGCTCTTGAGAAGGAGCGGGACCCGCCCCCCGCACTCGGTGGCCCAGACCTCGCTACATGCGGTGATGAACTCGTTGCTGCCGAGCGAGGGTTTCGTGGCGGCGGTGATCTGGTCGCGCACCCGCTTCCGGCCCACGTTCTTTCTTCCGATCTCTCCGGGACGCGCCGAAGGCTACCGGTCACGCCGCCCCCTTCCGCGGTCAGCTGTCGCTGCGGCAGGATGGATACGGCTCCCGCGCGAAGGGAGACGCGTTGGCGGAGGTGCAGATGCGGATCGGCGTTCTCACCGGCGGTGGCGACTGCCCGGGCCTCAACGCGGTGATCCGGGCGGTGGTCCGGAAGGGGGAGGGCGTCTACGGCCACCAACTCGTCGGGTTCCGTCACGGCTGGCGCGGAGTCATCGAGCTCGAGACGATCGACCTCACCACGGCCAGCACGCGCGGGCTCATCCACCGCGGCGGGACGATCCTCGGCAGCTCCCGCACCAACCCGTACAAGACCGATGACGGCGTCGCGCGCGTGCACGACACGATCGAGCGGGAGCGCATCGACGCGCTGATCGCCATCGGCGGCGAGGACACACTCGGCGTGGCCGCCAAGCTCGGCGCCGACGGGGTCAACCTCGTCGGGGTGCCGAAGACGATCGACAACGACCTCTCGGCGACGGACTTCACGTTCGGGTTCAACACCGCGGTGCAGATCGCCACCGACGCCATCGACCGCTTGCACACGACGGCCGAGAGTCACGATCGCGTGATGGTCGTGGAGGTGATGGGCCGGCACGCGGGCTGGATCGCGACGTACTCAGGCATCGCCGGCGGCGCCGACATCATCCTGATCCCGGAGGAGCCGTTCGACATCGGCGACGTCTGCGAGCGGATCCAGCACCGCCACCGCCGAGGCGCGAACTTCTCGATCGTCGTCGTCGCCGAGGGCGCCGTCCCGGTCGAGGGCACGATGGCGATCCAGTCCGGCGAGGTCGACGAGTTCGGGCACGTGCGCCTGGGCGGCATCAGCAACGACCTCGCGCGCGCGATCGAGGGCCGAACCGGTTTCGAGACCCGTGTCACCATCCTCGGCCACGTCCTGCGGGGTGGGACGCCGACCGCGTACGACCGCGTGCTCGCGACCCGGTTCGGGATCGAGGCCATCGACGCCGTGAACGACGGGGAGTTCGGGATCATGGTGGCGCTGCAGGGCGCCGACATCGTCCGGGTCCCCATCGAGGACGGCGTGCGCGAGCTCAAGACCGTCGATCGTCAGCTCTACGACGTCGCCAGCGTGTTCTTCGGCTGAGCCCGTCTGCGCACGTAGCATCGGGCGACCGAGGAGG
>DATFVT010000162.1:0-4459 GCA_035260105.1 Acidimicrobiia bacterium | reverse complement strand
GCCAACACCCATCGCAGCACGTCGACGTCGTGGATCGAGTGCTCGAGCAGGGTCCCGCCACCGGCCTTGGCGACGTCGGCACGCCACGCCGACGCGTAGAACCCCTGGATCGGGAAGTACTGGTCGTCCCGGAGGATGGTCGCCAGCGGGCGTCCGTACGTGCCCGAGGCCACCAGGTCGGCGGCGGCGCGGAAGACGCGCGCGTGGCGGAGCACGAGCCCGACCTGGTGCGGGACCCGCCCGAGCACGCCGGCGAGCTGCTCGGCCTCCCCCAAGCTGGGCGCCAACGGCTTCTCGCAGAAGACGGCGCGGGCGCGCTCGGTCGCCGCGCAGACCGCCTCGACGTGCGCCGCCGTCCAGGTGCACACCCAGATCGCGTCGACGCCGGCGACGAGGTCGTCCAGCCGGGCGCAGGCCCGGGCGCCGTGGTGGCCGGCGAGGGTCGCGGCCCGTTCGGGATCGGCGTCGTGCGTCGCGACCACTCGGGCGTCGATCAGGCCGGCGTCGGCGAGCTGCCGGAGCGCGAACGAGTGCACGGTGCCGATGTGCCCGCATCCGACGATGCCGATGCGGATCACGAGTCGCCTCGGCCGGGCTCCGTGTGCGCGCCGCGGTCGAGGAGCGCGGCGGCGCCGACGGCGTCGTCGCCGAAGCGTCGGCGGACCGCGTCCATCGAGTCCTCCACGGCCCGCTGCCGGGGGTCGCCGCCGCGTGCCGCGCCGGCCACGCTGCGGTCGAGGTCGAGTGGGAGCTGGTCGGTCGGGCCGGCGCCGACGTCCGTTCCGTCGATCTCGTGGAGTTGCTGCACGGCGACACCGAGCAGCCTGATGCCGTCGCCGATGTCGACGGCATCCAGCAGTCCACGCGCGACGTCAGCGATGTCGGACGCGAGATTGGTGGGCTCGGGCAGCGTCCGTGACCTGGTGATGGTGCGGAAGTCCTTGTAGCGCAGCTTCAACTGGACGGTCCGGCCGGCGCGGCGTGCGTCGCGCATCCGCTCGGCGACGCGCTCGGACATGCGGAGCACCTCGCGCTGGAGCGTGGCGCGGTCCGTGATGTCGGTCGGGAACGTCTCTTCGTGCCCGATGGACTTCACCTCGCGGCCGGGTTCGACCGTCCGGTCGTCCTGGTTCCAGGCCAGCGCGTGCAGGTGCTGCCCGTGCGATTCGCCGAGCGCGTGCACGAGGGTGTCCTCGGGCAGCGCGGCGAGGTCCCCGATGGTGCGCACGCCGAGTTGCGCCAACCGCGCCGCCGTCTTCGGCCCCACGCCCCACAGCCGGCGGACCTCGAGGGGATGAATGAGCTCGATCTCCGTGCCCGCTTCGACGACGAGCATGCCGTCCGGCTTGGCGAGGTCGCTGGCGAGCTTGGCGACGAACTTCGTCGTCGCGACCCCGACCGACGCGACGAGCCCCGTCTGGTCTTTGACGCGTCGGCGCAGCGACCTCGCGATCTCGGGGGCGGAGCCGTGCAGCCGCCGCGCTCCGCTGACGTCGAGGAATGCTTCGTCGAGCGCGAGCGGCTCGACCAACGGCGTGACATCGCGCAGGATGGCCATCACGGACCGGCTCGCCTCGCCGTAGGCGTCGAAGCGAGGCGCGAGGAACACGCCTTCGGGGCACGCTCGACGGGCTCGCCCCATCGGCATGGCGGAGTGCACGCCGTAGCGCCGGGCCTCGTAGCTGGCGGCGGCGACCACGCCGCGCCGGCCCAGCCCGCCGACGATGACGGGGCGGCCTCGCAACGAGGGTTCGGCGAGCTGCTCGACCGACGCGTAGAACGCGTCGAGATCGACGTGCAGGATGGTCGGCTCAGTCGCGGACGGCGCCATCGCGGTCGGTGCGTGTCACCTCGAGCTCGGTACGCGCCGTGCCGCGAACCTCGTAGGTGTAGCGGCGGACTCTCTCGGGGCCCCAATGCTCGGCGAGCCAGTCGGCGATCGGCTCGCCCACCCACGGGTGGCAGCGCTCGATCAAAGTCGCAACGTCGGCGGCGGGCACGAACGCGGCTTCGACCACGATGCCGTCGGGATCGGCGACCTGCACGTCGCCCTCGAAGGCGACGGCGCGGTGCACCTCGCACCGCATGATCCAACCGAGGTCGGGCGCCACCGCCTTGACCTCGTACAGAGGCCCTTCCCAGCGGGTGACGTGCAGCCCGGTCTCCTCTTCGACCTCGCGTGTCAGACCGGCGAGCACCGAGCCGTCGTCGGCGTCGATCACACCACCAGGGGTGCTCCAGTCCTCGTAGCCACCCCGGCGCTGGTTGCGGACGAACAGCAGGCGCCCGTCTGACTCCACGAGCGCGCCGGCGACGAGCCACTCGCGCACCGTCTCGGCCATGCCGTCAGTGTGGCACGCGCATGGTTGGCGGGCCGTCGACGGCCATACGATCCCATTTCGTGAGCCAAGGGACCGCCGACGACGGCGCGAACGGCGCGAACGGTTCGGGTGACAGGGGCGACGCGCTCGTCCCCGCCGGGCTCCCGTCCCGCGGGGCGTACGTCCTCGCCTTCCTCAGCGTCGTGGTCGCCGGCGCGTTCGGCGGGATCATCGGCTACGGGCTCGTGGACGTCGGTTGTTCCGGCGACTGCGGGCTGGCCGTCGTCGCCGGGCTCGCGGTGGGTGCCATCGCCGCTGCGGTGGGAGTCGGGATCGTCGCCGTCCTCGTCCTGCGGGCCATGGCCGAGTGGCAACGGGGCGGCAAGCGCGCGCGGTAGGTCAGCCGCCGAAGCTCAGACGACGAAAGCCCTCGGCGTAGGCGACGCCGGCCTCGCGCCCCGCCTCCTCGGCCCGGTCGCGTAGGAACTGGCGGAACCACTCGCCGGTCTCGGTGAGCTGACTGGCGTGGCAGAACAACGCGTCGATCTTGCGCTCGAGCGACTCGCTGATGTCTACCCAGCAGTTCGGCTCGAGCGTCCCCGACAGGTAGACCGACTGGACCTCGTGAACCTCGAGCCCCTCTGCCAGCTGACTCGCGAAGTACTTCGGGTTGCCGGCCGCGGGCGCGACGGCGTCGAGTGTCGCCCATCCCGTGACCCGGTGGTCGCGGTGGTTGTAGTACCGGTCGCCGAAGAACACGGCCGTCGGGTCCGGGCAGAGCACGACGTCGGGCCGCAGCTCGCGCACGTAACGCGTGATCGACCCGCGCAGCTCGCGGTCGTCCGGCAGCTCGCCGTCGTGGTAGCCGAGGTGGAAGTGCCCGCTGAAGCCGAGCAGCGCCGCCGCCTTCGCCGTCTCCTCGACCCGCAGCCGAGTCAGCTCCTCTTGATCGGCGTCGGGGTCCTGGGTGCCCTTGTCGCCCCGGGTCGTGATGAGCACCGACACGTCGGCGCCCGCCTCGGCCCACGTCGCGAGCGTGCCGCCGGCCGAGATCTCGGGGTCGTCGGGATGCGCGTACACGGCGAGCGCTCGGTCCGGGATCTGGGCGTCGGTCGGCATCCCGCCGCCCAGGGTACCGGCCGGCAGCGCGAACCCTTCGTCCGCGCGCTTACCAGGTGAGGTCGAGCGCGCCTCGCATCGTCGCCTCGAACGTCTCGTCGTCCATCGTGCTGCGCGCCGAGAGCACCATGTCGGCGTCGGCGCCGATGGGCCAGCGCAGCTTCTGGTCGGTGCCTTCGACGGCGTCGGCGATGACTTGCGCCACGACCTCGGCGCCCGGTGCGGGACCGTCGCCCTGGAGCTTGCCGAACGCCGTCTGCCATTGCCGGTCGAGCTCGTCGTACGGCGGCTCGTCGAGGCCGTAGCGCGGCTCCTTGCCCTGGAAGTCGGTCTCGAAAAACCCGGGCTCGACGAGCGCGACGCGGATCCCGAAGTGGCCGACTTCGTAGTGCAACGCCTCCGACAGGGCTTCGAGCGCGTGCTTCGTCGCGGAGTACGCGCCGCCGTTCGGCGGCGTCACGAGGCCCGCCAGCGACGTCACGTTGACGATCGTGCCGCCGCCGCGCTCGCGCATCTGGGGCAGGACGGCCTGGATCATGCGCAGGGCACCGACGACGTTCGTCTCGAACATGCGCCGGAGCTCCGGCAAGGGCACGTGCTCGACCGGCCCGGTGATCCCGAACCCGGCGTTGTTCACGAGCGCGTCGATCCGGCCTGCGGCCTCGACCGCATCGGCGACCGACGCGTCGTCGTCGACGTCGAGGCGGATCTTCTGCGCCACGTCGAGCTCGTCGCACGCCTCCAGACGCCGCGCCGTCGCCAGCACATCGTGGCCCCGTTTCGTGAGCTCGACGGCGGACGCGCGACCGAACCCGGTCGAGCAGCCGGTGATCAGGACCCGTGCCATGCGCCTCTCCTTGTCGCTGTCGTCCCTGTCTTAGTTCTGCGCGATCTCGGCGAGCGTCTTGAGGACGCGCTCGATGTCGGCGTCGTCGACGTCCTTGTGCGTCGCGAACCGTACTGTCCGGGTGTCGATCGTGCCCGCCCGGATGCCTTCGCCGTCGAGCCGGTCGAGCAGG
>DATFVT010000161.1:0-3462 GCA_035260105.1 Acidimicrobiia bacterium | reverse complement strand
CCCCACGTCCCCGCGGGCTGGAGGATGCCCGCCGCTTCCACCGGCTCCGGCACCTGCTCCTGCGCGGTCCCCTTGACAATCGCAACCCAGTCGGTCGCCACCTTCCGCTCCTTGTCTCGACAGTCGATCGGACCGTCTCATGGGATCACAACACCCGGCTGCGCAGCCTGAGTAGGGCCTACTCAAAATTGGCCGCACGGCTACGGTGCCGCGCGTGAGCGGCAGGGAGCGTCGCTACTTCTCGCCCGAGATCGAGACGCTGCCGCGCGACGAGATCGCCCGGGTCCGGGAGGAGCGCCTCCTCGGCGACATGCTCCCATGGGCCTATCAGCGGTCGGCGCTGATCCGCGAGACGTGGGACGCCGCCGGCGTCACGCCCGACGACGTCCAGTCGATGGATCAGTTCCACGAGCGGGTGCCCTTCATCGACAAGGACGCGATTCGGGCGTTCCGAGACCGTCACCGCGATCCGTACGGCGGCATGCTGTGCCTCGATCCGAAGATGACCGAGGTATTCAGCGCGATCTTCTCGACGTCCGGGACCACCGGTGACCCGACGCCGGCGCCCTACGCCGGGCGCGGGCCGAGCATGCTCGTGCGCGAGTTCTGGGAGCTCGGTTGCCGGCCCGGCGACACGTTCACGTACTGCCTGTTCACGTTCCGCGGCCCCGGCATCCACGACACGATCCGCGGCATCGGCGCGACGCCCCTCTTCGTCGACCACCAGCCCGCCGACGTCTCGCAGCTCGTTCGCTTCAGCCGCGAGCTGCGCCCTACTGCTTGGTACAACTTGTCCGGTCCGCTGGTGATCGCGATCGAGCAGTACGCGGCGGCCACGGGCATCGACCTGGCCGACGCGTTCGCGACCTACCAGGGCGTCACGCTCGCGGGCGAGCCGATCGGGCCGCGGGCGCGCCGGCGCGTCGAGGACGGCTGGGGCCTCGAGCTGTTCGTGCACACCGGCGTGGGCGATGTCGGCGCGGCAACCGAGTGCCGCGAGCACGACGGCTGCCACTTCTGGGAGGACACCTGCTACCTCGAGTCCTTGGATCCAGACGGTGTCGAGCCGGTCGGCGACGGCGAGCGGGGCGAGCTGGTGTCGACGACGCTGCTCGACAAGATCGCGCCGCTCGTGCGTTACCGGTCCGACGACCTCGTGCGCATCACTCACGACCGGTGCGCATGCGGTCGGACGCACGGGCGCGTGTGGCCGCTGGGCCGGAAGGGCGACGAGGTCGTCGTGGACGGGCGCTCGGTGCTGCCCGGCGACCTGTGGTCGGCGATCGAAGCCGTCCCCGAGACCGGAGCCGGCTTGTTCCAGGTCATCCGGGCGGGACGTGAGGTCGACCGCCTGCGCCTGCGCGTCGGCTACGCGACCGACGGCGCCCGCGGCCCGGCCGACCTCCGCACGCGCGTCACCGAGTCCGTCCACCGGGCCGTCGGCATCGAGCCGGACGTCGAGCTCGTCGCCAACGAGGAGCTCCTCCGTCAGGGTCCGCCGCACAAGATCCCGCGCGTGGCGAAGAGCTGACATGGCGACGTTCGCGAAGCGGTACGAGGACCCGCCCGAGGTTTGGGGGATCGGCCGGATCGTCGTCGACGGCGAGGTGACGCCGTGGCCCGTCGCCCAGCGCGACATCGAGGACGAGGCGGGGTCGCTGGCGTCGCGGCTCGCCGCCCTCGGCCTCGAGCGCGGCGGCCTCGTGCTCGTCGTCGCGATGCTGTCGCAGGCAGTGCACGCGGTCCCGTTGGAAAGGGCGGCGGGGAAGGTCGGCGCGCTGTACTCGTCGGCCGACGCCACGCCGTTCGACGCGTTCCGGGTCGCCGCGCTTACCCGGCAGCTCGAGCCGCAGGTCGTCATCGGGATCACCGGCGAGGTGCTCGACGGCCTGGTCGAAGCGGGCCGCGACCCGATCGATGTGCTCGGCCCCGTGCCGGCGGTGGTCACCGCCGATGAGGACGCGCACGCCCGGCTCAGCGCCGGCGGCCTCTCGCCGCGACGCTGGCTGAAGCTCGGGCCGACGAGCGCGATCGAGGGGCTGGGCGACGACCGGCCGGTCTACGACGCGTCACGCTGGCGCGTCGAGGAGCGCGACGGCGAGCTCCTGGTCAGCAACGCCGTGCCCAGGTTGACGGACGCGACCCGGCTCCGTACCGGGATCCGAGGCCACGTGGTGGAGGACGGGCGGCTCAGCGTTTCCTGATCAGCGTGAGTCCGTCACCCTCGGTGAGGATCACGCTCTCGACCCGGTCGTCGGCCGCGACCATGTCGTTGAAGGCGCGGATCGCCTTGGTGTTGTCGTCCGCCGCGTTCGCGTCGGCGACGGCGCCACCCCACAGCGTGTTGTCGACGAGGATCACGCCGTTGCGTCGCAACCGGGCGAGAACCTCTTCGTAGTAGTGGGGATAGTTGCCCTTGTCGGCGTCGATGAACCCGAGGTCGTAGCGCTCCCCGCTCGGCAGGGCGCGCAGCGTGTCGACGGCGGGGGCGAGACGCAGCTCGATCTTGTCGTCCACGCCGGCGCGCTCCCAGTACTTCCGCGCGATCGCCGTCCACTCCTCGTTCACGTCGCAGCACAGGAGGCTGCCGTCGTCCGGCAGGGCGCGCGCGATCGTCAGCGACGAGTAGCCCGTGAACGTGCCCACCTCGATCGCGTGCCGGGCGCGGATCAACCGCGTGAGCGCGCCCATGAACGCCCCCTGCTCCGGCGCGATCTGCATCATCGAGATGTCGCCGAGCGCTTCGGTCTCAACGATGAGGTCGCGCTGCACGTCGTCGAGCGGCGGCGCATGCGCCAGGAGATAGTCGTGGACGGGCTTGGTGAGGAAGAAGGACTTCGGCGTGTCAGCCATGCGCCCGAGGCTACGCGAGCCGGAACCGGGGCAGCCCCACCTCGTCGGTCAGCTTGTCGCACGCCAGCGTCACCCGCGCCCCGACACGAAGGGTCTCCTCGGTCGCGTCGACCACGTTGCTCGCCAGCCGCACCGGCTCGTCCGACGCGCCGTCGACCTCGACCACACTGACGTTGTACGGGACGACCGATTCGACGGCCGGGTGCAGCGGCTGCACGACCCACGTGTACGTGAAGACGGTGCCCGTGCCGGGCAGCGTGTCCCACCCCCAGTCGAGCGAGTCACACCGGTAGCAGCCCTCGGTCGGGGGATGCCGGTGGGCGCCGCACGCGCGGCACCGCTGCACGTCGAGCCGGCCTTCCGCCGCCGCTTGCCAGAACCCCGCATTCGTGCGGTTGACGGGAGGCAGCGGCAGGTCGGGCGGCAGGTACGGCACACCGTCGCGGAGCGCCGTCACGCGCTCACCCCGACCGGCGCCTCGAGGCCGTACAGCCGCGCCGTCGTCTCGTACGTGATGCGGCGCCGCTCGCCGGGGTCGACGGCGGCGAAGATCCGCTCGAGCGTCTCCTGCGTGTGCGGCCAGGTGCCCTCGGGATGCGGATAGTCGGA
>DATFVT010000160.1:0-3486 GCA_035260105.1 Acidimicrobiia bacterium | reverse complement strand
GCCCACGTCCTCGCCCTGTCCGAGGACGCCGAGAACGATGTGTTCAACCTCGAAGGTGCCGAGCCCATCACGATCCGGCGCGTCACCGAGGCCATTCGTGACTGCCTCCGCATCCCGCTGAACGTGGAGTTCGGCGAGTCCCGTCCCGGCGACTACGCCGGGAAGGAGGTCTCGGCGGAGAAGGTCAAGCGCGTGCTCGGCTGGGAGGCCACGACGGGCTTCGAGGACGGCATGCAGCGCTACGTCGACTGGTACCTGGCCGAGGCCGCCGCCGCCGAGGAGAAGGTCGGCCAGGCATAGGTCACTCGCCGCCCGCTCCGGGCACGAGCTGCTCCAGCATGCCGCGCATCATCTCCTCGTCGGTGGTCCGGCGCCACGCGTCGATCAGCCCGGTGCCCATCGGGTCGCAGCCGTAGCGCATGGGTCCGCCGTCGTCGAGGACGGCGTCGACGATGAGGGCGGCCGCGTCCGAGGCCGGTTGGATCATCTCCGCCACCATGCTCTTGTTGGCGTTCATGTGGTCGGCGAGCGGGCGGTAGAGCGCTCCGTCCGGCTCGACCATCGTCGCCTGCGAGTGGCGCAGCATGTCGGAGTCGACGGGCCCCGGCATGATCTCGACGACGCGGATGCCCAGAGGCGCGAGCTCGGCACGCAGGGTCTCGCTCAACGCGCTGACGGCGGCCTTGCTGGCCCGGTACGCGGCATAGAAGGGCACGGGCGCCAGGACGGACGACGATCCCATGTTGCAGATCACGCCTCCGCCTGCCGCGCGGATCAGGGGGATCGCACGCCGGGTCACCTCGACGAGCCCGAACACGTTCGTCTCGAACATCTCGCGCCACAGCTCGAGCGGGGTCTCCTCGACGGGGAGGTGCTCGCGCTCGACGCCGGCGTTGTTCACGAGCACCCGGAGACCGTCGGGCAGACGGATCGTGTCCGGCCGGGTGACGTCGAGCGGCTCGACCCGGAGCCGGCCGGCGAGCGCCTGTGCTTCCTCCGCCAGGCCCGCGCCCGCCGACACGTCGCGCATCGTCGCGACGACGTCGAAGCCTCGGCGCGCCAGCTCGAGCGCGATCGCGCGTCCGATCCCTCGGCTCGCGCCCGTCACCGCGGCAATTCCTGCGGGCTCCATGGTCTCCCCTGTCCCGATGGCGGCGTCAGTCTACGGACGTAGGGTGGACAACGTGGAACACCGATCGCGCGACGACGTGTTCACGGCGATGAGCGACGTGGTGCTCGCGATCGCGGGCGAACTTCGACTCGATGCGGTGCTCGACCGACTCGTGCACGCGGCACGCGAGCTCGTCGACGCCGAGTACGCCGCGCTCGGCATCCCCGACGAGGAGGGCACCGAGTTCGACCAGTTCCTGCACGCGGGCATGAGCAACGACCTCGTCGCCGAGCTCGGTCCCCTCCCCCGCACGCACGGGATGCTCGGGGCGATGCTCTCCGACCCGCGTCCCTTCCGCACCGACGACATCACGGCCGACCCGCGGTTCCGGGGCTGGTGGCCGGACGCCCACCCTCGGATGCGATCGTTCCTCGGCGTCCCGATCGTCGCCAAGGGCGACATCATCGGCGCGTTCTACCTGACCGAGAAGGTCGGCGCGCCTTCTTTCGACGAGCGGGACGAGAAGGTCATCAACGTGCTCGCCGCCCACGCCGCCATCGCGATCGAGAACGCTCGCCTCTTCGAGGCCAGCCGCGAGCTGAGTGTCATCGAGGAGCGGAACCGGCTCGCCCGCGAGCTCCACGACGCGATGACACAGAACCTGTTCAGCCTCTCGCTCACGGCCGAGGCGGCCGGCGGGTTGGTGCGGAGTGATCCGGCGCGCGCCGAGGCGGAGATCGAACGTGTCCGGCAGCTGGCCCGGGCGACGCAAGCGGAGCTCCGCTCGCTCGTGTTCGAGCTGCGTCCCCCGGACCTCGAGGCCGACGGCTTCGTCGCCACGGTACGCAAGGACCTCGACGTCCTCGGCCGCGCCCACGACCTCCGCGCCGAACTGCGCATGCAGGGCACGCCCGAGCTCGAGTCGGCCGTGGAGATCGAGCTGTACCGCATCGTGCAGGAGGCGCTGAACAACGCCGTCCGCCACTCGCAGGCGAAGTCGGTCACGGTCGAGGTCGACGCCGGCGGCGGCGCGGTGACGATCACCGTGCACGACGACGGCGTGGGCTTCGACCCCGGAGCCCGCGCCATCCGGGAACGGCGCCTCGGGCTCACGTCCATGCGCGAGCGGGCCGAGCGCCTCGGTGGGAAGGTCGTCGTCGAGAGTGCGCCCGGCTCCGGCACCACCGTCAGGGTGGAGGTTCCCGGTGGCTGAGCCGGTCGGCATCCGCGTGTTCCTGGCCGACGACCACCCCGTCGTGCGCCAGGGGCTGCGAACGTTCCTCGAGTCGCGTCCCGGCATCGAGGTCGTGGGCGAGGCAGGCGACGGGGACGCCGTCGTCACGGAGGCGGTGCGGCTGCGCCCCGACGTGGTGCTCATGGACCTCGTGATGCCGGGCGGTGGCGGCATCGCGGCCATCCGGCGCATCCGTGAGGGGGCGCCCGGCACGCGCGTCGTCGTGCTCACCAGCTTCGCCAGCGACGACCAGGTCATCCCGGCGGTGCAGGCGGGCGCGGCCGGTTACCTGCTGAAGGACGTCGAGCCCTCGGGACTCGAGGACGCGATCCGGCTCGTCCACGAGGGCGAGGCGCTGCTCGATCCGCAGATCGCAGGACGGGTGATGGAGCAGGTCGCACATCCTCCGCCGGCCGGCGACATCGCGTCACTCACACCGCGGGAGCGCGAGGTGCTCGAGCTCCTCGGTCGGGGCCTCTCGAACCGCGAGCTCGCCGAGACGCTGGTCGTGTCGGAGAAGACCGTGAAGACCCACGTGAGCAACATCCTCATGAAGCTGGGCGTGCACGACCGCACGCAAGCCGCGCTGCTGGCGGTGCGCGCGGGTCTGGTCGACGCCGGTGAGGCGGGCGCCTGAGCCATGGGCCGGGTCCTCGTCGGCACTGCGTCGTGGACCGACAAGTCGCTCGTCAAGTCGGGTTGGTACCCGGAGGACGCGACGAGCGCCGAAGCGCGTCTGAAGTACTACGCGTCGCAATTCCCGCTCGTCGAGGTGGACTCGACCTACTACTACCCGCCCCGCCAACAGGTCGCGCAGCAGTGGGCGCAACGCACGCCGTCCGGGTTCACGTTCAATATCAAGGCGTTCTCGGTCCTGACCCAACATCCGACGAGGGCGACCTCGCTCCCGGCCGAGATGCGACCTGAGGGCAAGGAGCGCGTCTACCCGAAGGACCTGGACGAGGACGCCGTCGAGTACCTGTGGTCGAGCTTCTTCGAGTCCCTCGCGCCGTTGGACCGGAGCGGGAAGCTCGGTGCGGTGCTGTTCCAGTTCCCGCCCTGGTTCACGCTCCGGCGCTCGAACAAGGACTACCTCGTCGAGTGCGCCGAGCGGGCCGCACCGCAGCGGATCTGCGTCGAG
>DATFVT010000159.1:0-5190 GCA_035260105.1 Acidimicrobiia bacterium | reverse complement strand
ATCGATGCCGCGCTCCAGGACCCGGCGCTCAGGAGCGACCTCGCACCGCCGCTCGACTGGGGGAGACGTCGCATGTCGCGCTACCTGCGACCCCGCGGCTTCGGTGACGCAGACATGGAAGCCGTCGTGATGGTGGCGCTGCTGGGTGTGATCGGAGCCCAGCAGCGATCCGCGTCCGAGATCGACGCGGCCGCGCACGTCATCGAGCGCGGGCTCCTCGGTCGTTCCGCCCAGACCCACCCCTCCCACACCCCCACCCACCACCCAAGATCGAAGAAGGGCCGGTGACCGAGATCGATTTCGACGAGATCGACTTCTTCCGCGCCCGGCCCCTGTACCAGGACCCGTATCCGTACTACGAGTACCTGCGACAACACGGGCCGGCGTGGCGCGAGCCGTATCACGGTGTCGTCATGGTCACCGGCCACGAGGAAGCCATGGCCGTGTACAACGACCCGGCCACGTTCTCCTCGTGCAACACCGTCGCCGGGCCGTTCACTCGGTTTCCCGTGCCACTCGAAGGCGACGACGTCAGCGAGATCATCGAGGAGTACCGCGACACGCTGCCGTTCAGCGATCAGCTGCCGTCGTTCGACCCGCCGACGCACACCGCGCAACGTGGGCTGCTGATGCGGCTGATCACCCCGAAGCGCCTCAAGGAGAACGAGGAGTTCATGTGGCGTCTCGCCGATCGGCAGATCGACGAGTTCGCCGACCGCGGCGAATGCGAGTTCGTCCACGGGTACGCGAGCCCGTTCACGCTCCTCGTGATCGCCGACCTGCTCGGCGTCCCCGAACAGGATCACGAGACCTTCCGCGAGGAGCTCCAGGGTGGCCGGCGGGACCGCCAGTTCGGATCGGGCGACGACGGCATGGTGGCGCACAAGCCGTTGGAGTTCCTCTACGACCGTTTCACCACGTTCATCGAGGATCGTCGCCGTGAGCCGCGCGCCGACGTCATGACCGAGCTCGCGCACGCGACGTTCCCAGACGGCTCGCTCCCGCCCGTCGACGACGTCATGCGGATCTCCGCCAACCTGTTCGCCGCCGGGCAGGAGACCACGGCCCGGATGCTGGGCACGGCGCTCCGGCTCGTCGGCGAGCGGCCCGAGCTCCAGCAGCAGCTCCGCGACCGGCGCGAGGCGATCCCACGGTTCATCGAGGAGTGCGTGCGGATCGAGAGCCCACTCCAGGGACAGTTCCGAATGGCACGCGTCCCGGCCACCGTCGGCGGCGTCGACGTGCCCGCCGGCGGCAGCGTCTTCGTGATGCCGGGCGCAGCCAACCGCGATCCACGCCAGTTCCCCGATCCCACCGAGCTCAAGCTCGACCGCCCCAACGGTCGCCAGCACGTCGGGTTCGGGTTCGGGATCCACACCTGTGCCGGCGCGCCGCTCGCGCGCGCCGAGGGGGGCGTCAGCATCAACCGCCTCCTCGACCGGCTGGCCGACATCCGCGTCTCCGAGGCGAAGCACGGTCCGCCCGGCGATCGCCGCTACGAGTACACGCCCATCTACTTGATGCGCGGCCTCGAGCAGCTCCACCTCGAGTTCACCCCCGTCGACTGAACGGAGGCTCCCGACATGTCACCGGCGCTCAAGAGCCGCCAGCTGTACATCGACGGCAAATGGGTCGACGGCTCGAGCGGCGAAGAGCTCGAGGTCGTCAATCCCGCCACCGAAGAGGTGATCACGACGGTGCCGCAGGCCTCGACGGAGGACGTCGATCGCGCGGTCGGGGCGGCCCGGCGCGCGTTCGAGGACGGCCCGTGGTCCCGGATGTCGGCGCGCGAGCGGTCCGATGCGCTCGTGCGTTTCGTCCAGGCGATCGCCGACCGTCGTAGCGAGCTCGCTGACATCATCATCGCGGAGGCCGGCGCGGCGCGTCCGATCGCCGAGGCCTTCCAGCTCGGCGTGCCGCTGCAGTTCTCGATGTGGTTCGCCGAGCGGGCCGCGACCTTCCCGTACGAGGAACCGCTCCCGCCGCAGGTCGGTCCGCGCGGCGTGGGTCAGGGCGTGATCGTGAAGGAGCCAGTCGGGGTGGTGGCTGCCATCACCGCGTTCAACTACCCGCTGTACCTGAACCTGGCCAAGGTGCTGCCGGCGCTCGCGGTCGGTAACGCCGTCGTGCTCAAGCCGTCGCCGTACACGCCGATCGAGGCGCTGGTGCTCGGCGAGATCGCCGACGCCGCCGAGCTGCCGCCGGGCGTCCTCAACGTCGTCACCGGAGGCGTGCCCGAGAGTGAGCACCTCACGACCCACCCCGACGTCGACATGGTGAGCTTCACCGGCTCCGACCTCGTCGGCAAGCAGATCATGAAGCAGGCCGCCGACGGTCTGAAGAAGGTCCTGCTCGAGCTGGGAGGCAAGTCGCCCAACATCGTGTTCGCCGGCTCCGACGTGAGCACGTTCGCGGCCGCCGCTGCGTTCACGTTCACGATCCACGCCGGCCAGGGATGCGCCCTGCCGACGCGCATCCTCGCCGAGCGCGACGTCTACAGCGACGTCGTCGAGGGACTGGCGGCGGCTCTCGCCAAGATGAAGGTCGGTGACCCGACCGAGGCGACGACGGGGATGGGGCCGTTGATCCGCGAGACGCAGCGCGAGCGCGTCGAGCGGTACGTCGCCGGCGGGACCGCCGAGGGCGCACGGTTGGTGTGCGGCGGGGGCCGGCCCGCCGGACTGCCGCGCGGCTTCTTCGTCGAGCCGACGTTGTTCGCAGACGTCGACAACTCGATGCAGGTCGCCCAGGACGAGATCTTCGGCCCGGTCGGCGTCGTGATCCCGTTCGAGGGAGAGGACGAGGCGGTGGCCATCGCCAACGACACCCGCTACGGGCTCGCCGCCTCGGTCTGGCATCCCAAGCCCCAGCGGGCCTTCGAGCTGGCCCGCAAGATCCGGGCCGGGACCGTCACCATCAACGGCGGTGGGGGCGGGGCCAGCCCGTGGGCACCCTTCGGCGGGTACAAGCATTCGGGCATCGGTCGCGAGTTCGGCGACTACGGGATGCTCGAGTTCACGGAGCTCAAGACGGTGTCCTGGTCCGCAGGACGGCCGTGACCTCACACGACCCGTTCCGTGAGGAGCTCCGCTCCTGGTTGCGGGACCACCCGCCGCCCGCCGTCGAGACCGCGGCGACATCCGAGGACGCCGAACTGCTGCGGAAATGGCAGCGGACGCTCCACTCCGGTCGCTGGGTCGGGATCCACTGGCCGGTCGAGTACGGCGGCCGGGGAGCGACCCTCGCCCGCGTCGCCGTCTACAACCAGGAGCTCGCCCGCGCCGGCGCGCCGCCGATCCTGGGCCGCGCCGGCGTGAGCCTCGTGGGGCCCACGTTGATGGCGCACGGGGACGACGAGCAGCGCCGGCGTTGGTTGTCGAGGATCCTCGCGGCTGACGACATCTGGTGTCAGCTGTTCTCCGAGCCCGACGCCGGGAGCGACCTCGCCTCCTTGTCCACGAGCGCCGAGAAACGCGGCGACGGGTACGTCGTGACCGGCCGGAAGGTGTGGTCGTCGCACGCGCGCTGGGCGAACTGGGGGATCGCGCTGGTGCGCACGAACCCGACCGCGCCCCCTCACAAGGGGATCTCCATGCTCGCGATCCCGATGAACTCGAAGGGCGTCGAGATCCGCCCGCTGCGCCAGATCACGGGTGACAGCGAGTTCAACGAGGTGTTCCTGGACGACGTGGAGGTTCCGGCCGGGAACCTGATCGGCGCCGAGCACGACGGCTGGCGCGTGGCGAACACGACGCTCGCCAACGAGCGGGGGGCGTCGTTCATCTGGAAGGAGCAGGTGCTCCACGAGGTCGCGTTCGACGTGCTGTCGAGGTCGTGCACGCGGCGCGACCGGACCGCCGATCCTCTCGTCCGGCAGCGACTCGCGAGGGTCTGGATGGACATCGAGATCTTCCGCCTGCACAACGAGCGCACGCTGACGCGGCTCGAGCGCGGTGACGAGGTCGGTGCCGAGTCGAGCCTCGTGAAGCTGTTCTGGGCGGGCATGAGCCAGCGGTTCGCCGACACCGCCGTCGCGGTGCTCGGACCGGATGCGCTGCTCGGACCGGACGACGAGCACGCCGTCGACCACGGCCGGTGGATCCACCAGATGCTGGCGTCGCGAGCCAACTCGATCCAGGGCGGCACGAGCGAGATCCAGCGCAACATCATCGGCGAGCGTCTGCTCGACCTGCCGAGGGAACCCCGACCGTGACGGCCGTCGCCATCGACCCCTTGGAGCTCGTCGATCCCGCGCGCTACGCACGCCGGGGCTACCCGCACGAGGTGTGGACGCGGCTACGTGCCGAGGCGCCGGTCGCGTACTTCGCTCCCGAGGGGTACGAGCCGTTCTGGGCGATCACGAAGCATGCCGACGTCATGGAGGTCGCCAAGCAGCCGTTGCTCTTCTCGAGCGCGCAGGGGATCGCCCTTCATCGCCGTGGTGAGGTCGTTCCCCCGACCGACCTGCTGGTCATGCTCGATCCGCCGCGCCACGCGCCGATGCGCCGTGCCGCGAACGCGCGGTTCACGCCGCGCGGCGTCCGGGGGAGGCGCGCCGACATCGAGCGCATCGCGGAGGAGATCCTCGACAACGCCGCGCCCGCGGGGAGCGGTGGCGAGCTCGACTTCGTCGAGCGCATCGCCGCTCCCTTCCCTCTCGCCGTGATCGCCTCCGTGCTGGGGGTTCCCCGGGACGACTGGGATCTGCTGTTCCGCTGGACGAACGAGGTGATCGGCAAGGAGGACCCCGAGTACCGGCGGCCCGGCGAGACCCCGGGCCAGACGATCAAGCGTGCCCGCGGTGAGGTGCACGCCTATTTCGACGGCCTGATCGAGCAGCGCCGGAACGACCCGCACGACGACCTGATCAGCGAGCTGACCCACGCCGAGGTCGACGGCCGGCCCCTCACCCGGCTGCAGCTCGCCCTGTACTGCGAGCTCCTCGTCGAGGCCGGCAACGAGACCACCCGCAACGCCATCAGCGGAGGCCTGCTCGCGTTCGGCGAGCATCCGGAGGAGTGGGAGAAGCTCCGGAGCCGCCGCGAGCTGCTGCCGGACGCCGTCGAGGAGATCCTGCGGTGGGTCAGCCCGATCAGTCACTTCACGCGGGTGGCCACCGGGGACTACGAGATGCGGGGCGAGAAGATCCGGGCCGGCGACCAGGTCGCGCTCTACTTCGCATCGGCGAAC
>DATFVT010000158.1:0-3613 GCA_035260105.1 Acidimicrobiia bacterium | reverse complement strand
GGGCTTTCCCAGCCTGCACAACGAGTGGTGGGACCCGTTCTGGTCCGCGTGCGCGGACGAGGGCACGATCGTCTGCTTCCACATCGGCTCGTCGTCGGAGATCCCGATCACGTCGGTGGAGTCACCGGTCGACGTCACGCTCACGCTCATGCCCGTGAACATCGTGCAAGTCGCGGCCGACATCATCTGGTCCGACTTCCTGCGTCGGTACCCCGGCCTGAAGGTCTGTCTGTCGGAGGGAGGCATCGGGTGGGTGCCGTACTTCCTCGAGCGCGTCGACCGCACGTACCACCAGCAGCACCGCTGGACCGGGCAGGACTTCGGCGGGAAGCTGCCGAGCGACGTCTTCCGTGAGCACATCGTGACGTGCTTCGTGCAGGACCGGATCGGCATCGACCTGCGACACGAGGTCGGCATCGACACGATCACCTGGGAGGTCGACTACCCGCACTCGGACTCGACGTGGCCGCACTCCCCCGAGGCGTTCGCCGAGCAGCTCGCCGGCGTCCCCGACGACGAGGTGCGCATGATCGGCTCGGAGAACGCCATGCGCCACTTCCGGTTCGACCCCTTCGCCCACCGTCCGCCGGAGCGGTGCACGGTCGGGGCGCTCCGGGCCGAGGCCGCCGGCGTCGACACCGCGCCCCGCAGCGCGGGAGCACCCCAGCCCCGCCCCGAGCGTCCCGTCCGCATCGCCGACATCGGGGTCATGAGCGGGGCCGCCCGCTAGCTCCCGCAGCGTTGGGTCGGAAACGCTGCGCATGACGCCGGTTTGCGACCCAACGCACCCGGTCCGGGCCGGCCGACGGAAAATGGAACCTGTTGCAATTTTGGTCGGACCGGGTTAGCGTCCTCCCATGGAATTCGGGATCTTCAACAGCCTGTACGTGCCGCACCAGGTGACCGACGACGTCCCCGACCCGCAGGTCGTTCAGCACCAGCGGCTCATGGACGAGGTCGAGTGGACGAAGGCGGCCGACCGGTCCGGGTTCAAGTACACGTGGGCGACGGAGCACCACTTCCTCACCGAGTACTCGCACCTCTCCGCCAACGAGTCGTTCCTCGCCTACCTCGCCGGCGTCACCGAGCGCATCCACCTCGGGTCGGGCATCTTCAACATCACGCCGCCGGTGAACCACCCGGCGCGCGTGGCCGAGCGGGTGGCGATGATCGACCACCTCAGCGAAGGCCGCATGGAGTTCGGCGTCGGGCGCGGCTCGTCGAGCACCGAGCAGAAGGGCTTCGGGATCCAGGACCCGGAGCTCACCAAGGAGATGGTCGACGAGGTCTTCCCCGAGTTCAAGCGCATGTGGTCGACGAACGACTACCGCTTCGACGGCAAGTTCTTCTCGATGCCGCCGCGCAACGTCCTGCCCAAGCCGTACACCGACCCGCACCCGCCGTTGTGGATCGCCGCCGGCAACCCGTCGACCTTCGAGAAGGCGGCGCGCATGGGCGTGGGCGTGCTGTGCTTCGCGATGGGCGCGCCCGACATGCTCAAGCCGCTGGTCGAGATCTACAAGAACACGATCGACCAGGCCGAGCCAGTCGGCGAGTACGTCAACAACAACGTGATGATCACGAGCCAGATGCTCTGCCTCAACGACGGGCAGCAGGCGCGTGAGATCTCGTGCGACATGAACGGCAGCTACCAGAACAGCCTCGTGTTCCACTACCTCGACACCTTCCCGAAGCCGCCGTTCGTGCCGGACTGGCCCGAGCTCATCCCCGAGCCGACGCTCGAGGAGATGGAGCAGCGCATCCAGGCGGGACGGGTCGTCGTCGGCACGCCCGAGGAGTGCGAGAAGGCGGTGCGGGGGTACCTCGACACGGGCGCCGACCAGCTCGTGTTCGGCCAGCTGTCGTCCACCATGCCGATCGAGGTCGCGGTCGAGTCGGTCGAGACGTTCGGGAGCGAGCTCATCCCAATCTTCGACAAGGACCCCGTGCACAGCACGCAGCGCCAGCGAGAGGCGTACGTCCAGGCACGCGGCCCGCGGGTGAACCCCATCGGCCGCGCCCACGACGCCGTCCCCGTCTAGGTCGCCGGTCTGATGGCCGAGTGCGACGGGCGGGTCGCGCTCGTCACCGGGGCCAGCCGGGGCATCGGCGCCGCGATCGCCCTCCGGCTCGCGAGCGAGGGTGCGGCGGTCGCCGTCACCGCCCGCACGCTGGACCCGCACCCCACGCTGCCCGGCACGCTGCGCGAGGTCGTCGCCGGCATCAAGGCGACCGGCGGCAAGGCGGTGGCGGTCCCGGCCGACCTCGCCGACGCCGACGACCGGACGCGCATCGTGCCCGAGGTCGAGTCGGCGCTCGGGCCGGTCGACATCCTCGTCAACAACGCCGCCGCCGCCTTCTACGTTCCGACCGCCGAGCTGACGCTCCGGCGTCGTCGGCTGATGTTCGAGCTGAACGTGCACGCGCCGGTCGACCTCGCCCAGCAGGTCATCCCGGGCATGCGGGAGCGCGGCCGGGGCTGGATCGTCAACATCTCGAGCGCAACCTCCCGCCATCCCAAGGGGCCGCCGTTCGATCCCGGCATCAAGCTGGGCTCGACGAGCACGCTGTACGGCGCGACCAAATCGGCTCTCGAGCGGATCACGACCGGTCTCGCCGCCGAGGTCTACGACGACGGCATCGCGGTGAACTCGCTCGCTCCGGTGGCGGCGGTCCGCACACCGGGCGCCCAGGTCCACCTTGGGCCGTTGCTGGACGAGCGGCCCGAGATCGTCGAGCCCGTCGAGCTGCTCGCCGACGCCGCGCTGGTGCTGGCCACCTGCGATCCGGCGACGGTGACCGGCCGCGTCGTGTATTCACGCCCGTTCCTGACCGAGCTCGGTCGGACGTACGAATAGGTCCGACGTCCCAATAGGGAAGGAGAACCCCGCATGCTGTCGCCGATGGACGACTACCCCCTCCACCAGATCGCCGAGCCGATCCGCAACGTCGGGACGAGCGACCGCAACTTCTACGACCGCTACTACTTCAACATGCACGGGTGCAGCGACGAGCTGTTCCTGATCATCGGGATCGGGCAGTACCCGAACCTGGGCGTGCAGGACGCCTTCGCGTGCGTGCGGCGGGGCGACAAGCACCGCGTCGTGCGGGCGTCGCGGGAGCTGGACGACCGTATGGACACGAGCGTCGGGCCGTTCCGGGTCGAGGTGATCGAGGGCCTGAAGAAGGTGCGCGTCATCCTCGAGCCGACCGAGCACGGCATCGCCTGCGACCTGACGTGGGAAGGCGCGATCCCGGCATTCCTCGAACCGCGGCAGTACATCCGCAAGTACGGCCGCGTGCTGTTCGACACCATGCGGTTCGCCCAGACCGGGTTCTGGTCCGGGTCGCTCGAAGTCGCCGACGAGCACTTCGACGTCACGCCCGACCGCTGGTGGGGCACCCGCGACCGTTCGTGGGGCGTCCGCCCGGTGGGCGAAGCCGAGCACCCCGGCATTCGGCAGGGCGAGGGGCAGCTGGGCGGCATGTGGAACTACGCGCCGATGCAGTTCCCGGAGTTCTCGCTCCTCTACATCCTCAACGAGCAGGACGACGGCGAGCGCCCCACCGAGGAAGCCGTGCGCATCTGGGCCGACCCGGCCCGCGAGCCGGA
>DATFVT010000157.1:0-2233 GCA_035260105.1 Acidimicrobiia bacterium | reverse complement strand
TCGTGGGGTACGGCGGCCTGATGATGTCCGCCGACGACGGGCACGTCACGACGCTGGCGGTCGACCCGCGATGGCAACGCCACCAGATCGGCACCCGGCTGCTGCTGGTCCTCTCGAGGGAGGCGATCGCGCGCGAGGCGCGGAGCCTCACGCTGGAGGTGCGGCTGTCGAACCGCCCCGCCCAGGAGCTGTACCGCCGCTTCGGCTTCGCTCCCGTCGGCGTGCGCAAGAACTACTACGCCGAGACCAACGAGGACGCGCTCGTGATGTGGGCTCACGAGGCGCAGCGCCCCGAGTACGCCGCGCTCCTCGACGGGATCGAGCGCCAGATCGAGGGCGAGACCGTGGTGGAAGCGCCGCGGCGCTGGTAGCCGCGCCGCCGTGGCGATGCGCATCCTCGGGATCGAGACGTCGTGCGACGAGACCGCGGCCGCGGTCGTCGAGGACGGCCGGCGCATCCGCTCGTCGATCGTGTCGAGCCAGGACGAGCTCCACGCGCCCTACGGCGGCGTCGTGCCCGAGCTGGCCAGCCGTGCCCACGTCGAGCTCGTCAACCCCGTCGTCGACGAGGCGCTCATGGAGGCGGGCGTCCTCGACCCCGGCGAGGTCGACGCCATCGCCGCGTGCCGAGGGCCCGGTCTCGCCGGCGCGCTGCTCGTCGGCGTCAGCGCGGCCAAGGCGCTGGCCCTGACGACGGGCCTGCCGTACGTGCAGGTGAACCACCTCGAGGCGCACCTGTACGCGGGCTGGCTCGAGGAGCCCGACCTGGAGCCGCCGCTGGCGGTGCTCATCGTCTCGGGCGGGCACACGCTGCTCGTCGTCATGGAGGACCACGGTCGCTACCGCATGATGGGCCAGACCGTCGACGACGCCGCCGGCGAGGCGTTCGACAAGGTGGCCCGATTCCTCGGCCTGGGCTACCCGGGCGGTCCCGCGATCGACCGGCTGGCGACCGAGGGCGACCCCGGCGCCGTCGCCTTCCCGCGCGCGATGCTCGACGAGGGCTACGACTTCTCGTTCTCCGGCATCAAGACGGCGGTGGTCAACCACGTGCGCAAGCACCCCGACGTGGCGACCGCGGACGTGGCGGCCTCGTTCCAGGAGGCGGTCGTCGACGTGCTCACGACCAAGCTCGTCGAGGCCGCCGACGAGGCCCGGGCCCCGACGCTGGTCCTGGGCGGCGGCGTCGCCGCCAACTCCCGGCTGCGGGCCCGGGTCGGCGAGGCGGCGGAGACCTCGGGACGGCGGGTGTTCCTGCCGCCGCCGGCGCTGTGCACCGACAACGGCGCCATGATCGCCGGCGCCGCCTGGTGGCGCTTGCGGTCCGACGGGCCCACGCCCCTCGACGCCGGCGTCGCCCCGTCGCTGGCCCTCCCCACCCTGTAGGCCCCGCCTTGCCGCCTGCGCGATCGGCCTGTTACCTTGAGGATCTGGCACTCGCGCCCGTCGAGTGCTAACGACGTCGAGAAGTCTCGTTCACCGCCAGGAGGCGCCACGATGAACCTGAAGCCGCTGGAGGACCGCATCGTCGTCCGGGCCCAAGAGGCCGAGGAGACGACCACGAGCGGCCTCGTCATCCCGGACACCGCCAAGGAGAAGCCGCAGCAGGGCGACGTGCTCGCCGTCGGGCCGGGCCGGCGCTCGGACCAGACCGGCGACCTCATCCCCGTCGACGTCGCCGTCGGCGACGTCGTCGTCTACTCCAAGTACGGCGGGACCGAGATCACGGTCGACGGCGAAGACCTCCTGATCCTCACCAGCCGGGACGTGCTCGCCAAGGTGGCCAAGTAGCGCCCGAGCAAGCCCTGACGCGATAGGGGTCGGGCCTGTCGGCCCGACCCGCTATCGGTTCTCGGTGGCTTCGTTGCCACCTTCGTGCCGCTCCAGCAGGCCGCGGATCTCCTCGGCCCGGAAGCGGTGCTGCCCACCCGGGGTCCGCAGCGCCGGGATCCGGCCCCGCTTCGCCCACAGCACGACGGTGCGCCGGTCCACCCCGAACAGGGTCGCGACCTCGGCCGACGTGAGCAGGTCGTCGTCGTGCTCGTCGGGGCCGGGCTCGCTTGCGGCGCCGTTCGTGTCGGCTTTGTCGTTGTCGCTCATCGCGTCTCCTTCGTGCGGATCGCGCGGGAGCGCGATCGGTGTCGCGTGCACGAGGAGCGGCTAGCCAGGTCGAACCAGCGGGTCGCGGAGCGAGGCCGATGCATACGCGCGGGCCTCGGCGAGCAACCCGACG
>DATFVT010000156.1:0-3584 GCA_035260105.1 Acidimicrobiia bacterium | reverse complement strand
GCATGTCAGCGACGCCGGGCGCGCTTGACCAGCCGGAAGTGGAGCGCGTCGCCGTCGCGGTCGAGCTCGTGCTCGTCGACGACGGCGGCGACGATCGTGCGGGAGAGCTCGCTCGGCTTCGATTCGCCGCCGGGCTCGACGGGCGGCCCGGCCCCAACCACGACCAGTCCGTCGTCGTGGAGCTCGAAGACGAGCTCGACGACGCCGCCCCCGTCGCCGCGCATGACGGAGTGACACAGCTCGTCGACGCCGATCCGGAGATCCTCGATCTCGTCGAACGTGAGCCCGGCGCGGCTGCCGGCGTCGGCGGCGGCGAGGCGCGCGAGGCGCAAGAAGTCAGGGCTGCCCGGGATGGTCAGTCTGATCTCGACCGGCTGTGCGGCCATGCGCGGCCCCTCGCTCGCCTGTGCAGTGCCTGATGTTCCACCGAGTGTCGCGCTCGTGACAAAACGGTAGGAATCCCTCAGGAAAGTGCTGACGCCGGGCCGGTCCCCGCCTTCGCATGCTTTGCGCAGGTCGTGGGTAGGTTGGCGTGGTCAGCGCAGATGCGTTGGGGGTTAGTCGACCGTGCCCATGATGCTCGAAAATCTCGACCGTTTCGGGAAGCTCGAGGGTGTGGTGGGCCCGTGTCAGCTCCGTCTGCAGGTCCCGCCGACCGTCGAGCACCTGCGGACGGTGCGGCTGGTCGCAGCCGATGCCGCCGATCGTGCCGGCTTCGACTGTGACGAGACCGATGACCTCAGGATCGCCGTCGACGAGGTGTGCCACGCCGTGCTCGGGAGCACCGAAGCGCCCATCACCATGGAGTTCTCCACCGAGGCCGGAAGGGTCGAGGTGCGGGGCGAGGCCGACCACGCGGGGATCCGCCGTCCGCTCCGTCTGGCGCCGCTGTCGCAGCTCATCGTCGACGCCGTGTCCGACGAGCTCGAGTTGGTCGACGGGTCCGCGGGGATCCGCTTCGTGCTCGTGAAGCGCGCCGGTCGTCTGCGGACGAGCCCGGGTTGATGGTGCAGGTGGGCGAGCGCCGAACGTCCCGGTCGCGGGCTTCTCACGAATGCGGCACGCGACTCGGGGACGACAGCGAGCCGGGCGACTCGCGCGTCGACCCGCGCTTCGTCACCTACCGGCGCACCCGCGACCGCCGCCTGCGCGACGAGCTCGTCGAGGACCACGCGCCGCTCGCGCACTTCCTCGCCGGTCGGTTCTCGAACCGCGGCGAGTCCCGCGACGACCTCGTGCAGGTCGCGCTGGTCGGTCTGTTCAAGGCGGTCGAGCGGTTCGATCCCGGGCGCGGGCTCCAGTTCTCGACGTTCGCCACCCCGACCATCCTCGGGGAGTTGAAGCGACACTTCCGCGACCGCGGCTGGGCCGTCCGCGTTCCGCGGCGGGTGCAGGAGCTGCATCTCCAGCTCGGCCGCATCGTCTCCGCGCTCGGCCAGGAGCAAGGCCGCTCGCCGACGCCGGCGGAGGTCGCCGAGCGGGCCGGCGTCTCCGAGGAGGCCGTGCTCGAGGCGATGGAGGCGGGCTCCCTCTACCGGCTCGTCTCGCTCGACGGATCGGTCACCCCCGACGACGAAGGGGGCGAGCTCGCCTCGTGCCTCGGCGACGACGATCCCGCGTTCGAGCGGATCGAGCATCGGTCCGAGATCGACGAGCTCCTGAGCGCTCTGCCCGAACGGGAGCGGCGCATCGTCGAGCTCCGCTTCTTCGACAGCCTGACGCAGTCGGAGATCGCCGACCGCGTCGGCGTCAGCCAGATGCACGTGTCGCGGCTGCTCAGCCGGAGCCTCGAGCGGCTGCGGGCGGAGGCGAGTGCGTGAGCCAATCGGTCGGTCGTACCCGCCCTCGTGCCGGTGGAAGCCGCCCCGTCCCGGACGAGGTGTCGACCGTCTTTCCATCGGTGGCGCCGAGCGCCGCCGGCGCGCGCCGATTCGTCGCCGCGGCACTCCGGCGCTGGGACTGTGCCGACGACTTCGTCGAGCTGGTCCTCCTCTTGACGAGCGAGCTCGTCACGAACGCCTATCGGCACGCGCGCACCGAGACCCGCGTCCTGGTCGGCTTCGACGGCGTGTGCGTCCGCATCGAAGTGAGCGACGTCGGCGGAGGCAGGCCCGAGTTGCGTCCGATCGACGCTGATCGGGTCGACGGCCGCGGGCTCCAGATCGTCGACGCGCTCGCCGATCGGTGGGGTTACGACTCGCACGACGGCGGCACCGCCGTCTGGTTCGAGCTGGCTCGCCGGCCGTAGTGCCTGGGTATTGTTGGCGGCATGGTCTCCCCCGGCTCTGATCAGCCCGCGGGCGAAGACTTCCGGATCTCGGTGCGTGACGACCCCGGCGCGCCGACCGTCGTCGTCGAGGGCGAGGTGGACGTCGCCACAGCCCCTGCTCTGCGCGACGAGTTGTACCGGCTCATCGAACGGGGCGCGAGCCGTGTCGTCGTCGACCTCTCGGGGATGGACTTCATCGACTCGACCGGGCTCGGGGTCTTCGTCGGCGCGCTGAAGCGGGCCCGGGAGCGCGGGGGCGGCATCGAGCTGCGGGGGCTCAAGCAGTCGGCCCGCAAGGTGTTCGAGATCACGGGCCTGAACTCCGCCTTCACGATCGCCGACTGACACCGTCGCGGCGGCTTTTCGCCGCCTGGCGGGGCCCGGCGCTACCGTACGGTTCGTAGGAGTGACCGCTCCCAGAGTGGAGACGCCCATGGACCGGACCATCCGGGCGGCGCTGGCGTGGAAGCCCGCCGCCGACGTCGAGTACGGCGACATCCGCTACGAGATCGCCGACGGCATCGCCAAGCTCACGATCTGCCGTCCCGAGGTGCGCAACGCCTTCCGCCCCCGCACCCTCTACGAGCTCCAGGACGCCTTCGAGCGCGCCCGCAGCGACCCCGCCGTCGGCGTCATCGTCCTCACCGGCGAGGGCCCGGAGGCGTTCTGCTCCGGCGGCGACCAGCGCATCCGCGGCGACGACGGTTACGTCGACGACGAGGGCGTGGGCCGGCTCAACGTCCTCGACCTCCAGATCCAGATCCGACGGCTGCCCAAGCCCGTCGTCGCCATGGTCGCCGGGTACGCCGTCGGCGGCGGGCACGTCCTCCACGTCGTGTGCGACCTGACGATCGCGGCCGACAACGCCCGCTTCGGGCAGACGGGCCCGAAGGTCGGCTCCTTCGACGGCGGCTATGGCTCCGGGCTCCTCGCCCGGAGCGTCGGGCAGAAGAAGGCGCGCGAGATCTGGTTTCTCTGCCAGCAGTACGACGCGCAGGCCGCGCTCGACATGGGGCTCGTGAACACGGTCGTGCCCCTCGAGGAACTCGAGGTCGAGACCGTGGCGTGGTGCAAGCGCATGCTGCAGCACAGCGCGCTCGCGCTGCGCATGCTGAAGGCGTCGCTGAACGCGGCCGACGACGGGCTCGCCGGGATCCAGCAGCTGGCGGGGGACGCCACCCTCCTCTACTACATGAGCGAGGAGGCGCAGGAGGGGAAGACCGCGTACCTCGAGCGGCGGCGCCCCGAGTTCGAGCGGTTCCCGAAGCGCCCGTGAGATGACCACCGCGTCCGAGTGGGTGCAGGGCGCACGGCC
>DATFVT010000155.1:0-2883 GCA_035260105.1 Acidimicrobiia bacterium | reverse complement strand
GGGGTCGAGGCCGCCGGTCGCCCACCGGCTGAGCCGGTCCACCTCGTCGACTCCGAGCCCGCGCCCGACACCCTGGTACGCGAGCGACGACGAGACGTAGCGGTCGCTGACGACATCGGCACCCCGCGCCAGCGCGGGCCGAATCACGTCGACGACCTGCTGCGCCCGGTCGGCCGCGAGCAGGAGCGCCTCGGTGATCGGGTCGATCGACGCGTCGGCGTCCAACAGGAGCGCTCGGATCGCCGCTCCCGGCAGCGTCGCCCCGGGCTCGAAGGTCTCGACCACGTCCGAACGACCGGCCGACCGCAGCCGCTCGGCGAGAAGCTGCGCCTGCGTGCTCTTGCCACTGCCGTCGCCCCCCTCGAGGACGATGAACGCGCCCATCTACCGCCCGGCCTCGGTGGCAGCACCGGACGCGACGGCCGCATCGCGCTCGCGCCGATGGGCCCGCTGCACCGCCCGCCACGACACGAAGCCGGCGAAGAACGTGATCAGGCCCCCACCCCAGAGAGCGAACCGCACGCCTGGAAGCGCGTAGGTGGCCTGGCCGATCTCGACGGCGCGGTCGACGAAGACCGCGTCCGAGACACGATCCCAGAAGTCCGCCCACAACGGCGAGATCGTCAGCGAGATGAGAAGACACAGCCGGACCACCGTGTACAGCGCGGCGAACGTTCGCCCACGCAGCTCGTCGCTCACGTTCTCCTGCAACACGGTGAAGCCGGTGACGTACGAGCCCCCCGCGCAGGCGCCGACGATCACGATCAACAGGGCAGCGGGGACGAGGCTCGAGGTCGTCGCGGCGAGGATGAGCGCCACGCCGCTCCCCATGACGGCGAACTCGAAGACGGTCTCGCGCGGGACGCGTTTCTGTACGGCGACCAGTGTGATGACCCCGAGCGCCGCGCCGACCCCGAGCGCGGTCATCAGCACCCCGAACTCGGCGCTCCCCCCACCGAGGACCTCCTGGGAGAACACCGGACCGAGCGGGATCATCGCCGCGCCGCCGATGAGCCCGACCCCGATCCCGATGAGCACGCCGCGGATCACACGGTTCTGCCGGATGAAGCGGACCCCGTCGGCGATATCGCGGAACGTTGCCGTCCAGTCGACCCGCTCGCCCTTGCGGTCGTACGTCCGTGGGATCGGGAGCCGCCAGATGATCAGCGCCGACACGAGGAACGTCAGGCCGTCGACCCACAACGCGACGAACTCACGCTCCAGCGACGAGAAGACGGTGAACCCGCCGAGCCATTGCGCCACGACGGCGAGCACGGCGAACGAGGCGGACGCGAGCGGGAACGTGCCGAAGGCGGCGACCAGACCGAGAGAGTTCGCCGACGTCAGATGCTCCTGGTCGACGAGGTTGGGGATCGACGCATCCTTCGCCGGGCCCCACAGGAGGGACAGGATCTCGAGCGCGAACGAGATGAGCACGAGGCCGACCAGGGTGTCGACGAACGGCAGGAGCGCGAGCAATCCGGCGCGGCCGAAGTCGCAGGCGATCATGACGCGGCGCCGGTCGAATCGGTCGACGATGACACCGCCGACGGTGGCGAGGAAGAACCCCGGCACGACGCGGGCCACCATCACGAGGCTCACGGCGGCGCCCGACCCGCCCGACACACGCGCCGCGATGGCGAGGATCGCGATGATCCCGATCCAGTCGCCCAGGCTCGACACGACCTGGGCCACCCAGAGCTTGAAGAACGAACGGGTGCCGAAGACGCGCCAGAACGCCGGCGGGATGCCGGTCTCGTCGGCGGACGGGGGGATGAAGGGTGCCGGCTTCTTCTCCGCCATTGCGGGGGTCAGGATATTTGTAGCGTCGCCGACCCCGACAGGCCCGGCCTACGCCCGGTCGGGCGCGACGGGCGCGTCCTTGCGGCCGTTCCCGTCGTCGGCGCCGACGGGGGGCGCCTCCATGGTGGCCACGACCTCGCCAGCCGTCGCCGGGGGCTTCTTGGCGCGGCGGCCGGCGCCGCCGGTCCGTTTCCGCGTGCCCCCGGCCTTCTTCTTGGCCGTCGTCTTCTTCTTGGTGCCGGTCGCCTTCTTCTTGGTCGACTTCCGGCCCCCCTTGGCCGGGCCGCGGGCCTCCCGCTCGCGGAGGAGCTCGACGGCTTCCTCGAGGTTCACCGACTTGGGGTCGGTGCCGCGGGGGATCGTGGCGTTCAGCGAGCCGTCGGTGACGTAGGGGCCGTAGCGGCCGTCGAGCACCCGCACGGGGGCGCCGGTGTCGGGGTGCTCGCCGAGCTCGGCGATGGGCGGCTTCGTCCGCCGCCGGTGCTGCTTGGGCTGGGCGAACAGCGCGAGGGCGCGCTCCATGGTGACCGTGAAGATCTCGTCCTCGGTCTCGAGGCTGCGGCTCTCCTTCCCCTTCTTCAGGTACGGGCCGTAGCGACCGTTGTGGGCCGTGATCTTGTGGCCCTCCGGGTCCGTGCCCACGTCCCTCGGCAGTCGCAACAGCTTGAGCGCGTCCTCGAGCGTCATCGTGTCGAGGCTCATCGACGACAGCAGCGACGCCGTCTTGGGCTTCTCCTCGCCGTCGACGAGCTCACCGAGCTGCACGTAGGGGCCGTAGCGGCCGTCGCGGGCGATCACTTCGAGGCCCGTCTCCGGATCGGTCCCCAGCTTCTGCGGTCCTTCGGCGGCGCGCGCGAGCAGCTCGGCGGCGAGATCCACGGTGAGCTCGTCGGGCGGGATGTCCTCGGCGAGCGAGGCCCGCTCGTCCACGCGTTCGAGGTACGGACCGAACTTGCCGACGCGCACGTTGATCGTCCGGCCTTCGTCGTCCTTGCCGATCTCGATCGTGTTGACCTCACGCGGGTCGATGTCGGCGAGGTGCTCCTCGCCGACGAGCTCCTTGAGGCCGCGCTGGCCGTT
>DATFVT010000154.1:0-2035 GCA_035260105.1 Acidimicrobiia bacterium | reverse complement strand
GCCCGCAGCCGCTCCGGCTCCGACGTGTACAGCAGGCCGTGCATCCCGGTGATGGCCATGCCCTCTCCCTTCCTTCTTCTTCCCTACGGGACAGATCAGTAGCGCATGCGGCGGCGGTGGCGGAAGGCGAGGATCACCGTGCCGGCGACGAAGCCGGCGACCACGATCGCCACGGTCGGCGCGAGCAGGCCCCCGCCGTCGTCGATCCCGATGCCCGTCGGCGACCCGGGGTCGGTGCCGCCGAGCTGTCGATGCAGGAAGTCGAACGACGGCTGTTGCACGGGCCCGATGAGCCGTTCGTCGTGCCCGGCGTTCGGCAGGAGCAACAGCTGGTGGTCGACGCCGGCGCCTTCCAGTGCATTCGCCATGTTGACGGCCTGTTGGGGCAGCACGAGCTCGTCCTCCTCGCCTTGGGCGAGCAGGATCGGCGCGTCGCTCGGGTCGACGTGCGCGATCGGCGACGCGGCGTCGATCGTCGCCGGGTCGCACGGCTCGTCGACGCAGCCGAGGAAGGCGTGCACGTACACCTGCGCGTCGGGCCCGAACTGCTCCGGGTGCAGGTCCATCGGTCCCGCCCACGACGCCGCCGCCTGGATGCGCGACCCCTGGTCCCGCGGACCGTGCCCGAGGGTGGCGAGCATCGCCGACAGATGACCGCCCGCAGAGCCGCCGATCGAGCCGATGCGCGCCGGATCGAGCCCGAAGTCGAGGGCGTGGTCCCGCACCCAGGCCACGCTCGCCTGCACGTCCTCGACCGCAGCGGGATACGGGTGGAACGGCGCCAGCCGGTAGTCCATGGCGAAGGCGACGAACCCCTGCTCGGCGACGGCGCGGGCGAGCGGGGCCGACAGCTCCTTGCTGCCGAGCACCCACCCCCCTCCGTAGATCACCATGACGCCCGGCCGCGTGCCACCGCCGGAGGGGATGTAGGCGTCGAGCTTCAGCTCGGTGCTGCCGACCTTCTTGTACGCGAGGTTCCGGCGGACGTCGATGTCGGACGGCTGCCCGGGCGCCGCCGACGCGGTCCAGCCGGCGACCGCCGAGCCGGCAGTGAGCGCCGCGAGCGCGGCGACGATGGCCGCGATCGCCGCTCGTCGCAAAGCTCCGCCTCCCGCGTGTGGTCGGACGACTCGGCGCAGTCTTACCCGCCACCGCCTGACACACCCGTCAGGTGTGCGCGAGGCTGACGAACACCATGGCTGGCGCGCTCGACGGCATCCGCATCCTCGACCTCTCGTGGGGAATCGCGGGCCCGCTGGGCGTGCTGTTGCTCGCCGAGCAGGGCGCCGACGTCATCAAGGTCGAGCCGCCGGGCGGCGACCCGTTCCGCGCCTACGACGGGTACAAGGTGTGGACGCGCTCGCGCCGGTCGGTCACGTGCGACCTGAAGTCCGACGCCGGCGTCTCCGCCTTCCGCAAGCTCGCCGCAACCGCGGACGTGCTGGTCGAGAGCTTCCGCCCTGGCGTGATGGACCGTCTCGGCGTCGGGTACGACGCGCTCCACGCCGAGCTCCCCCGCCTCGTGTACTGCTCGGTGCCGGCGTACCCGCCCGGGCACCGCCTCGCGCACCGCCCCGGGTACGACGCGCTGGTGCAGGCGTCGTCGGGCGAGCAGTGGGAGCAGCCCGGCTGGCGGCCGGGCCCGATCTTCCTTCACATGCCGATGCCGAGCATGGGCTCGATCTTCCTCGTCCCGTCGGGGATCCTCGCCGCGCTCATCTCGCGCGAGCGCACCGGCCGCGGCCAACAGGTGTCGACGAGCCTGCTGCAGGGTGCGTTCCTGTACACGACCCAGATCTGGCAGCACATCGAGAAGGCGAACGCGGCGTTCCACGAGCTCATGGGGAAGAGCTATCCGCCCGGCGTGCACCAGGCGATGATCTTCGAGTGCGCCGACCACGAGTTCGTGCACGTCAGCGTGATGAGCGGCTTGCCGCCCAAGAAGAGCATGGACGAGATCCTCGGCGTCACACCGCCCCCGGCCGAGGACCTCGTGGGCCTGCTGCCACTGCAGCAACAGGTGCTGATGAACGAC
>DATFVT010000153.1:0-4553 GCA_035260105.1 Acidimicrobiia bacterium | reverse complement strand
ATGTGAAACGGGAGGGGCGGGCGGTCGCCGCCCGCCCCTCTCCGCTTTCCGAAAGCAGGCGATGGCAACTGAAGCACCTGCTCTCCCCGCAGGTCTGACGAAGGGGAAACGACCGCCGGGTCTCATCGCCGACCGCGGCTTTCGCGTCCTCGCTCTTCTCGCTGGCCTGACGGTCCTGGTGATCCTGGCCCTGATTGCGATCTACACGACGCGTGAGGCATGGCCCTGGTTCAGCGCCGAAGGCCTCGGGATCTTCTCCGACAACTGGGACCCCGCCCACAACCAGTTCGGCGCCGGTGGGCTGATCTACGGCACGTTGCTCGTGGCGGGCGTGGCTGTGCTGCTCTCGCTCCCGATCAGCGTGGGCATCGCGTTGTTCGTCACCGACGTCGCACCACAGCGCATTCGCCGCCCGATCGTCTACACGGTCGACCTCCTCGCCGCGATCCCGTCGGTGGTGTACGGCCTGTGGGCGCTGTTCGTCCTCGCCGAGCCGCTCGCGAACCTGTTTCAGTCGCTGTCCGACGCGACCGCCAGCATCCCGATCCTCAAGACGCTGTTCGCGAACCCGAGCGCGTCGGGGAAGAGCTTCATGACCGCCGGCATCATCGTGGCGATCATGATCACGCCGATCATCACATCGATCACGCGGGAGGTGTTCGCGACCGTCCCCCCGTCACAGAAGGAGGCCGCGCTCGCGCTCGGCGCGACCCGTTGGGAGATGATCCGCGGCGCCGTGTTCCCGCACAGCCGCAGCGGCATGGTCGCCGGCACGATGATCGGCCTCGGACGGGCGATGGGCGAGACGATCGCGATCGCCCTGGTGGTCGGTGCGTCGCCTCGCATCACCGCCAACATCCTCGGGCCCGGCGACACGCTCGCCAGCATCATCGCCAATCAGTTCGGCGAGGCCAGCGGGACGCACCGAGCCGCGCTGATCGGCTGCGGTGTCGTGCTGTTCGCCATCACGATCATCATCAGCATTGCGGCCCGGGCGGTGGTCTCCCGGGCCGAGCGGCGATCGGCGGGGACGGCGTGACCGCGCCGGCGGTGCCGCTCACCCAGTCGACCCGCAAGGGCCGTCGGGAGTTCAAGAACGCCGTGGCGACCGCGTTCATGGTCGGCTCGTTCGTCGTCGCGCTCGTCCCGTTGACCTTGATCGTCGTGTACGTCCTCCGTGCCGGCATCTCGGTCTTCGGATTGAGCTTCCTGACGGAGGACCTCCCGTTCTCGAATCGCATCGAGGGCGGCGGGATGAACGCCGCCATCGTCGGGACGCTGGTGATCACGGGGACGGCGACGGCGATGGCCGTCCCTCTCGGGGTCCTCGGCGGGATCTACCTCAACGAGTACGGCGGCAGCGGCTTCGTGGCTCGGATCGTGCGCTTCCTCGCGGACGTGATGACCGGGGTGCCGTCGATCGTCATGGGCTTGTTCATCTACACGATCTGGGTGCTCCCCCGGAAGCAGGCGGGACTCAGCGGGTTCGCGGGTGCGCTGGCGCTCGGATGTCTGATGCTCCCGATCGTGATCCGCACGACCGAGGAGATCCTCAAGGTCGTCCCCGAGGACCTGCGGGAGGGGAGCTACGCGCTCGGGTGCCGCAAGGCGCAGACGATCCGGCGGGTGGTGCTCCCGAGCGCCGCACCCGGGATCATCAGCGGTGCCTTGCTCGGGGTCGCGCGCGTGGCGGGGGAGACCGCACCGCTGCTGTTCACCATCGGCATCGTGAGCACGCCGAACTGGAACGTCTTCGACGGGCCGAACACGGCCCTCCCGCAGCAGATCTACATCAACGCCAGCGTGTTCGGCGGTTTCGACGCCGCCAAGGACCGAGCGTGGGGTGCGGCGCTGGCGCTCATCCTGATCGTCTTCTTGTTCACACTGATCGCACGCGTCATCTCGGCGGTGTATGCCCGCCGATCGGCGGCCACCTGAGCCTTGGAGGGGAATGACCGACACCGCGACCGCCCCCACTAAATTCGGCCCGATGACGACCACCCGCGACGAGCCCGCCGTCCGAGACACCGACGAGGAGCCTCCCCGCGAGCCGGCGCCCGAGGAGGAGCCGGAGCGCGCGCGGGAGATCGTCTTCGAGCTATCGGACGTGAAGGTGCAGTACAGCGGCGTCACCGCGGTCGAGGACGTCAATCTCGAGATTGCCGCCAACGAGATCACCGCGTTCATCGGCCCGTCAGGATGCGGGAAGACGACGGTGCTCCGCTCGCTCAACCGCATGCACGACATCACGCCCGGGGCCGAGGTGCTCGGCAAGATCACCTACCACGGCGAGGACCTGTACTCGGGCAAGGTCGACCCCGCCGAGGTGCGGCGGCGCATCGGGATGGTGTTCCAGAAGCCGAACCCGTTCCCGAAGTCGGTGTACGACAACATCGCGTACGGGCCCCGGATCAACGGCACGAGGCGCGGCGAGGTCGAGGAGCGGGTCGAGAAGGCCCTGAGCCAGGCCGCGCTCTGGGACGAGGTGCGGGACAAGCTCCGCCGGAGCGCCCTCGCTCTCTCGGGAGGTCAGCAGCAGCGCCTGTGCATCGCCCGCTGCCTCGCCGTCCAGCCCGACGTGATCCTCATGGACGAGCCGTGCTCGGCTCTCGACCCGATTGCAACCGCGCGCATCGAGGACCTCATGGAGGAGCTCAAGAACGAGTACACGATCGTCATCGTGACCCACAACATGCAGCAGGCGGCCCGCGTGTCGGACCGCACGGCGTTTTTCACCGCCGAGGTGGACGACGACGGGAGTCGCCGGGGGCGCCTGATCGAGTACGACGTGACCGACACGCTCTTCACGCATCCGTCCGACCCCCGCACCGAGGGGTACATCACCGGGAGGTTCGGCTGATCGTCGCGGTCGCGCTGACGGTCGTGATCGTCGCGCTCGCAGCAGCGCTGGGTTTTCTCGTGTTCACCATCCGGTCGCTGCGGCGCGAGCTTCGGCGCGTGGCGGGCGATCTCGACGAGCCGCTCGACGGTCAACGTGGACCTTCGCGCGACGTCGAGCGCGAGTCGCTGGCGGGAGCCGTGGCCGCGTTCGGGGACGGCGTGGTCATCGTCGACTCCCGGGGCAACGAGGTGATGCGCAACGGGGCCGGCGAGCGCTTTCGCGGGGCTCGGCACTCCGATGCGCTCGTCGAGGACGCGATGCGCACGCTGCTGCCACCGGCGCTCCGGGGCGAGCGGGCCGAGCGCGAGCTGCAACTGTTCGGCCCGCCGCGGGAGGTGCTCCTCGTGCGGACCGCTCCGTTGTGGCGCCGCAACCGCGTGATCGGGGCGGTCGCGTTCGTGCGCGACGTGTCGGAGCTGCGGCGGGTCGAGAGCGTGCGGCGCGACTTCGTCGCCAACGTGAGCCACGAGCTCAAGACGCCGATCGGCGCGTTGTCGCTGCTCGCCGAGACGATGGCCGCGGGTGACGACTCGCCGGTGAACAGCCAGCTCGCCGACCGGGTGCAGCGCGAGGCAGACCGCCTCGGGCGCATCGTCGACGACCTGCTCGACCTCAGCCTGATCGAGGCCCAGGAGCGGCCGACGCGGGAGCCGGTACCGGTGCACCTGGTGCTGCACGAGGCGGCCGAGCGGGTGCGGGGAGCGGCGGACGCCGTGGGGATCCCGCTCAGCGTGGCCCCGGTGGCGACCGACCTCGTGGTGGCGGGTGACCGCTCGCAGCTGGTGAGCGCGGTCACGAACCTGCTCGACAACGCCGTGAAGTACTCGGAGCCGGGCGAGCCGGTGGAGGTCGACGCGACGGTGGAGGACTCGAGCGTCTGCATCTCGGTGCGCGACCACGGGATCGGCATCCCCGCCCGTGACCTCGAGCGCATCTTCGAGCGCTTCTACCGCGTCGACCGGGCCCGCAGCCGGGCGACGGGCGGAACCGGGCTCGGTCTGTCGATCGTCCGTCACGTCGCGCAGGCGCACGGCGGGGACGTCACCGTCGTCTCCGTCGAAGGCGAGGGTTCCACCTTCCGCCTCCGCGTTCCTCTACCGTCGGCGCGGAAGCTCTCGGAAGCGTCGTGATGGCAGAAGCAGCGCCGCTCATCCTGGTGGTCGACGACGAGGAGTCCTACCGCGACGCCCTCACCGTGGCGCTCGAGCGGGAGGGCTTCGGTGTCGAGGTCGCCGCCGACGGTCAGCAGGCCATCGACCAGTTCGAGGCGACGAGCCCGGCGCTGATCCTCCTCGACGTGATGCTGCCGCGCATCTCGGGCGTCGACGTGTGTCGAGAGATCCGCACGCGTTCTCGCGTGCCGATCATCATGGTCACCGCCCGCAGCAACGAGATCGACGCCGTGGTCGGGCTCGAGGTCGGCGCCGACGACTACGTGTCGAAGCCGTTCCGGTTGCGGGAGCTCATCGCGCGCGTGCGGGCGGCGTTGCGCCGCAGCGCCGACGACGAGCCGGCGGCCATGACCAGTCAGGAGGTCCTCGAGATCGGCGACGTCCGCCTCGACGCGGGACGGCACGAGGTGTTCGTGCGCGGCGACCCGGTGCCGCTGCCGCTGAAGGAGTTCGAGCTGCTCGAGCTGCTGCTCGCGAAC
>DATFVT010000152.1:0-3951 GCA_035260105.1 Acidimicrobiia bacterium | reverse complement strand
GTCGTGCTCTGCTGCTACCACCCGAGCCAGCAGAACACGTTCACGGGCAAGCTCACCGAGTCGATGCTCGACGCCGTGTTCGAGCGGGCTCGCGCGCTCTCGGGCTCCTAGGCGAGGAGCGCGATCAACTCGCCCGTCGCGTACACGATCGCGATCGAGCCGAGTACGACTGCGACCGCGAGGCGTAGGCCACGCTCCGAGGATCGGATCGCGAGGTGCGCCCCCAGCCGCGCGCCGGGGATCACGGCGATCGCCAACGGGAGCGCGAACGCCCAGTCGATGTTGCCGAGCAGTGCGTGGGTGATCGTGCCCGGCACAGCGAGCACGCCGACGCACACGAGTGATGTAGCCACCGCCTCCTTCACGCTGAGTCGCACCCACGTCGCGAACGCCGGAACCATGAGTACGCCGCCGCCGATGCCCAGGAGGCCGCTCAAACCTCCGGCCGCCACTCCGATCGACGCGAGCCGCCACGCCTCGACCCGGCGGTGCGGCGGCGAGGACCGATCCGGGTCGCGCTCGTGCGCGTAGGCGAGGTCCGACGCCGGCGTCGCGAGGTCACCGACGGGATCCTCGACCTCGATCGGGTTGTGCGCGGGGGCAGGAACTGCGGTCGGCGCCCGGCCCATGCGAAGAGCGGTGAACGCCAGCAACCCCGCGGTGGCGATCATGAGGAGATGCCCGTTCCCGGGGACGGCGTCGGCAAGGAGCGCGCCGCCCACCGTTGCGAGCAGTCCGGCGGCGAGCGTCCACGACGCGACCCGCCCGACGATCAGGCCCTCGCGCCGGTAGCGGAGGGAGCCGCTGACAGCTGACGGGACGATGGACGGGAGCGTCGATCCCACGGCCTCCAGCGGCGTCGCGCCCAAGGCCCGGATCGCCGGTGTGGACACCACCGCGCCGCCGACCCCGAACATGCCCGACAGCACGCCGGTCGCGAAGCCGGCGACCAGCGTCAGGATCGTGCTCCACGGTTCGGGCATCAGATGGAGGGTATCGAAGGGTACTTCGAGACCTCCGAGGAGTAGCCTGCGACGCGATGGCGACCGACGCGAACCTCCGCGGCGTCTACATCCCGCTCATCACCCCGTTCGCTCCGGACGGGTCGGTGGCCGTCGACGCCGTCGAGCGCCTGTGTCACGAGTACCTCGACGCCGGGTCCGCCGGCATCGTCGCCCTCGGCACGACCGGCGAGTCGACGGCGCTCGACGCCGACGAGAAGCACTCCGTCATCGACGCGTGCGCCCGGGTGTGCGCCGAGCGATCGGCACAACTGATCGTCGGTGCCGGGACGAACAACACGCGCGCGACGCGCCAGGCCGTGGAGGAGCTCGCCGGCACGCCCGCGCTCGTCGCCACGTTGATCGTCGTGCCGTACTACGTGCGGCCGTCGGAGGCCGGGATCGTCGCCCACTTCCGTTCCGTCGCCGAGGTGAGCCCGGTGCCCGTCGTCCTCTACAACATCTCCGCGCGCACGGGCCGGCACCTCAGCGCGCACAGCGTGCACGAGCTCGCGTCCACACCGAACTTCGCCGGCGTCAAGCACGCCCCGGCGTCACTCGACGACGACACGCTCGAGCTCCTGCGCCGCACCAACCAGGTGGACGGGTTCGCGGTGCTCGGAGGCACCGACACGTTCCTGTTCCCGCTCACGCTCATGGGCGCCGCCGGCACCATCTGCGCCAGTGCCCACGTCTGCACCGAGCGGTTCGTCGCGATGATCGAGTGCGGTCTGGCGGGCAAGGTCGAAGAGGGCCGCGCGCACGCCGAGGCGCTGTTGCCCGTCACCCAGGCGCTGTTCGCCGAGCCGAACCCGGCCGTGTTCAAGGCGGTGCTGCACGCCCAGGGCCGCATCCCCACCGCCGATGTCCGCCTGCCGCTGCTGAACGTCTCGCCCGACGCCGCCCGGGGGGCGCTGGACGCGATCGCCGCCGCCTCGTGACCCGGCGCGTCTCGGTCCTCCTGCTCGCCGCGGGCGGGTGGACGCTGTTCGTCTGGATCACGCGCCTCGTGAACATGGCCGGCGAGGACCGCTCGGCCGGGTTCTACGTCGTGCACGGGCTGCTGGCGGTGATCTCGATCGGCTTCGGCGTCGCCGTGGGCGTCGTCGGGTGGAAGGGGCTCCGGGCCCGCTCCGGCTGAGACGTTCGTCACATTCGATACGAGACGGATGCGTTTCGTATCCGGCCGCGTTGGTACCCGGAGTAGGCGACCCCTGTCCCGAAAGGCGGCCCATGGGCGACAAGGTGCACCAGCGGCGGTGGTGGATCCTCGCGGTCCTCTGTCTCAGCCTCCTGATCATCGTCGTCGACAACTCGATCCTGAACGTGGCCCTGCCGACCCTCGCCCGGCCCGAGAGCGAGGGCGGGCTCAACGCCACGACGAGCCAGCTCCAATGGATGGTCGACGCGTACACGCTCGTCTTCGCCGGCCTCCTGCTGACGGCCGGCAGCCTCGGTGACCGGTTCGGACGCCGCGGCGCTCTGCAGGTCGGGCTGTCCGTGTTCGGGCTCGGGTCGCTGCTGTCGGCGATGTCGTCCTCGCCGGGTCAGCTCATCGCCTCCCGCGCCGTCATGGGCATCGGCGGCGCGTTCATCATGCCGGGGACGCTCTCGCTGATCACGAACGTCTTCGAGGGGAAGGAGCGCGGCCGCGCCATCGCTATCTGGGCGGGGGTGGCCGGGCTCGCGGTCGCGATCGGGCCGGTGACGGGCGGCTTCCTGCTCGAGCACTTCTACTGGGGCTCCGTCTTCCTCGTGAACCTGCCGATCGTGGCGGTCGCGCTCGGCGCCGGCGTCCTGATCATGCCGACGTCGAAGGACCCGACCGCGCCGAAGCTCGACCTCGTCGGCGCCGGGCTCTCCATCGCCGGTCTCGTGTCGCTCGTCTACGCGTTCATCGAAGCGCCGACCGAGGGCTGGAGCGACACGACGATCCTGGCCGCCCTCGGCGCCGCCGCCGTGCTGCTCGTCAGCTTCTTCATCTGGGAGCGCCGCAGCACCCACCCCATGCTGAACCTGGACTTCTTCAAGAACCCACGGTTCACGAGTGCGAGCGCGAGCATCTCCATCCTCTTCTTCGCGATGTTCGGGACGATCTTCCTGCTCACGCAGTACTTCCAGTTCGTGCTGGGGTACTCACCTCTGAAGGCGGGGGTCAGTCTTCTTCCCCTCGCGCTGACGATGATGGTGGTCGCGCCGTTGAGCGCGCGGATCGTGGAGCGGATCGGGACCAAGGTGGTCGTGGGAACCGGGATGTTCCTCGCCGGGCTCGGAGTGCTGTCGTTCGTGCAGCTCGACGCGGCGACGGGGTACGGGAACATCTTCTGGCGCCTGATGCTCATGGCCGTCGGCATGGGTCTCACGATGGCGCCGGCCACCGAGTCGATCATGGGGTCGCTGCCGCTCGCGAAGGCCGGCGTCGGCTCGGCCGTGAACGACACGACGCGCCAGGTCGGCGGTGCGCTCGGTGTCGCGATCATCGGCAGCGTGCTCGCGTCCACGTACGGCTCGAAGGTGGGTGACGCCGTCGCCGGGCAGCCGCTCCCGGGCGGCGTCGCCGACGAGGCCAAGAACTCGCTCGGGTTCGCCCTGGAGACCGCCGGCCGCCTCGGCGGGCCGGCGGGTCAGGCCCTGGCCGACACCGCCCGCACCGCTTTCGTCGACGGGATGCACCAGGGGTATCTCGTCGGCGCGGCGGCGCTGTTCCTCGGCGCCATCGCCGCGCTCATCTGGCTCCCGGCACGCGCCCGGCGTCCCGTCGAGGAGCTCGAGGCGCAGTACGAGGCCACGCATCCGGCGCCGCCCGAGCCTGCCCGGGACGGCGCGCCGGTCCCGGTGGACGCACCCCCCGGCAACGGGGCGCCCGCCTACGTGCCCGCCGACCCGCCGGAGCGACGATGAGCGACACCACCTTCGACGAGCCCGGCGCGCCCGAGCGCCCGCGGGGCCG
>DATFVT010000151.1:0-2502 GCA_035260105.1 Acidimicrobiia bacterium | reverse complement strand
CGCATGCGTCGCTCGTTGCGCGCGCCGCGCTGGGCGACGAACACCGACGTCAGCCACCCGGCCGCCGCGATCGACGCCAGTCCCGCAACCAGCCAGTACTCGGGCACGACATAATCCTGACCGAACACGTCGCGCGAGCGGTGGATGTGTCGTTCCCGCGAGACTCGTCGCGGCATGGGTGAGATGTCCGCCACGCAGCGTGGCCTGGCGATCGTCGCCGCCGACGGCCGGCCCGACCTGTGGGCGCGGGCCGAGAGCGAGTTCCGCGACGTGTGGCCCGAGTACAACCAGCACGGCGACGTGAGCGGCGAGTACTTCGGCGCACTCGTGCCGCTCTACGCGCATCTGCAGTTCGTCGTCTGGGATACCGACGCGGAGCAGCTCGTCGCCCGGGGCCGGTCGATCCCGTTCCGTTGGGACGGCACCCTCGCCGACCTGCCCGCTGGCATCGACGCCATGGGGCTGCGCGCCGTGCGCGAACCCTCGCCGCCCACTGTCCTGTCGGCCCTGGCCGCCGAGGTGCTCCCCGACCGGCAGGGAAGAGGAGTGAGCCGGCTCGTCGTCGCGGCGATGGCCGAGCGGGCGGCCGCGGCCGGGTTCGACGCGCTCGTCGCACCGGTCCGGCCGAGCTGGAAGGAGCGCTATCCGCTCATCCCCATCGGGGAGTACGCGTCGTGGTCGCGCGACGACGGACTTCCCTTCGACCCGTGGCTGCGTGTGCACGTCCGCCTCGCCGCGACGACGCTGCGTCCGGAGCCGCGCTCGATGCAGATCACCGGCTCGGTCGACGAGTGGACCGACTGGACGGGCATGGAGTTCCCCGCCGACGGTCACTACGTGTTCCCCCACGGTCTCGCGCCCCTCGAGGTGCGCGCCGGGACCGGACGGTACTGGGAGCCGAACATCTGGATGCTCCACCGCGTCGCCGGCCGGTGATGTCAGCCGCCGGTCTCGTGCCCGTGCCCGCGCTCAGCTCCGAGCCGCGTACAGGTGCCAGGTTCCGGGGACGCCCTTGAGCTCGTGCTCGCACCGGTCCTCGAACTCGATCCCCGAACCGGCGACGAGATCGGTGACCGTGCGCGAGACGAGCACCTCGCCGGCGCCGGCGAGGCCGGCCACCCGCGCCGTGATGTGGACAGCGATCCCGCCGACGTCCCCGTCCCGCAACTCGACCTCGCCCGTGTGCACGCCGGCGCGCACGTCGATGCCCGCCGTGCGCGCCGACGAGACGAACGCCTGCGCGCACCGCACGGCGCGGGCGGGGCCGTCGAACGTGGCGACGACGCCGTCGCCGATCGACTTCACGAGCCGTCCCCCGGACCGGGCGACGCTCCGCTCCGCCAGGTCGTCGTGGATGTTCAGGATCTCCCGCCACCGGCTGTCGCCGACCTCGGCCGCCCGGACGGTCGAGCCGGCGATGTCGGTGAACAGGATCGTGGCGAGCGCCCGGTTGCCCGGCGGCGTCCCACGCGTCCCGGTGACGAACTCCTCGATCTCCTCGATGAGCGGCTGCAGGTTGGCGACGCGGAAATCGTGGTCGGCGTCCCCCGTCACGACGAGCCGGGCGTCGGGGATGCTCTCGGCGACGAAGGCCGCGCTCTCGACCGTCACGAGGGCTCCGCCCCGGCGGGCGAGCACGAGCGTGGGTACTTGGATCGACGGGAGCACGTCCCGGATGTCGACGCCGGCCGCGTTGCGCATGATCGCCGCCAACCCGCCCGGTCCCGCTCCGGCGCGGGCGTACCGGCGGAACCACGTCTTGTACGCCTCGTCGTCCACCTTGTCCGGCGCGATGAGCGCGATCAGGTCGTCGAGGAACCACTCGTCGTCGACCTGCTCGAGGAGCCGGTCCCAGTCGTCGGGTGCGAAGCCGAAGGGATAGTCGGGCGCCCGCAGCACCCGGGCCGGGCACGAGTCGAGGATCAGGCCCCGGCACCGCTCGGGGTGGGTGGCCGCGACCAGCGCGGCGAGGAAGCCGCCGTCCAGGAAGCCGTGGAGCACCGCCGACTCGGACCCGGCCGCGTCCATCACCGCCAGCACGTCGCAGACCTGCTCCTCGTACGGGGGGAGCGCGGCGGCCCGGTCGGACAGCCCGGCGCCGCGCTTGTCGAAGGCGATCACGCGGCTGAACGCGGCGAGGGTGCGCCAGCGGTGTGCGAGGTCCGGGTCCTCCCATCGCAGCTCGAGGTGCGAGAACCCGCCTGCGATCATCACCAGGTCGACGGTCCCGGCGCCGAAGACCTGATACGCGAGGTGCACGGGGCCGCACCGCGCGTACCGGATGTCGGGTATGCCCCTCACGCGCCGGACGGGATCGACGGCTTCACATCGATGCTTACGAGTCCCGGCGTCGCCGAGGCCTGCGCGGCGGCCGAGTCAGCGGCGTGTTATCGGTCACATGGCGGCGCTAGCGTCCGCCGCATGACGAGCGAGGTGCGCGGTGTCATCGCCCCGGGCAAAGGCGAGCCGGTGCGCATCGAGACCGTCCTCGTTCCCGACCCC
>DATFVT010000150.1:0-2499 GCA_035260105.1 Acidimicrobiia bacterium | reverse complement strand
GGGCGCCATCAACGGGCTCGGGGAGCGGGCCGGCAACGCCGCCCTCGAGGAGATCGTGATGGCGATCAAGACGCGGAGCGACTACTTCGGCCACCTCGACGTCAACGTGCGCACCGAGGAGCTGGCGCGCACGTCGCGCGTTGTGTCGCGGCTGACGGGCTATCCCGTCCAGTACAACAAGGCGGTCGTCGGGCGGAACGCGTTCGCCCACGAGGCCGGCATCCACCAGCACGGCGTGCTCGAAGATCCCGAGACCTACGAGATCATGGACGCCAACGCCGTCGGCCAGGAAGCGGCGCAGATCGTGCTGGGCAAGCACTCGGGCCGTCACGCGTTCGCCGACTCGCTCGCCAAAATGGGGATCAAGATCCAGGGCGACGCGCTGAACGCCGCCTTCACCCGGTTCAAGGAGCTCGCCGACCGGAAGGTGCAGATCACCGAGGCCGACCTCGAGGCGATCGTCGCCGAGGAGCTCGGCACTTCATTTGTGCACCGGTTCGACCTCGTCGACCTCACGCTGTCCGGCGGGATGTCGTCGACGCCGACGGCGAAGGTCGTGGTCGCCAACGGCGACGGGAAGATCGAGGCCGAGGGTTCGGGGAACGGCATGATCGACGCCGCCGTCGCCGCCATCGCTAGCGCGACCGGCGTCGAAGGCCGGCTCACCGACTTCCAGGTCCACGCCGTCACCGGCGGCGGCGACGCGCTCGGCGACGTCGTGGTCCAGCTGGAGTCGGACGGCTTCAAGGTGACGGGACGCGGCGTGTCGACCGACGTCGTCGAGGCGTCCGCCCGCGCCTATCTGAACGCGGTCAACCGGATCCTGCGCCTCCGCGAGCGGGGCGAGGAGCGTGAGATCGAAGTCGGGCCATGAGCGCGCCCGTGAACCTGTGGACGGAGTCGGCGTGGGCGCAGCGGTATCTGCGCGAGCGCGACGACATCCCGCACCGCACGGAGGGATTCGCGGTGCTCATGGAGCTCCTGCCGGGCGCGCCCAGCCGCGTCCTGGACCTCGGGACGGGCGACGGGTACACGCTCGGCCTCGTGAGGAGCATGTATCCCGACGCCGTGGGTGTTGGGGTCGACTTCTCGGCCGAGATGCTGGCCCTCGCACGGCAGCGCTTCGCCGGTGACTCAGCGGTGGAGATCGTGGAGCACGACCTCGACGATCCGCTGCCGGACCTCGGGCGCTTCGACCTCGTCGTGTCGAGCTTCGCGATCCATCACTGCGTCGACGAGCGCAAGCGCGCCCTGTACGGCGAGGTCTTCCGCGCGCTCGAGCCTGGCGGCCGGTTCCTGAACCTCGAGCACGTCGACTCGGCGACGCCGCAGCTGCACGTCGACTTCCTCGCCGCCATCGGCAAGACGCCGGCCGAGGACGACCCGTCCAACAAGCTCGTCGCCGTGCACACGCAGCTGGCGTGGCTGCGCGAGATCGGGTTCGTCCAGGTGGACTGCCACTGGAAGTGGCGCGAGCTCGCGCTCCTCGCGGGGGTGAAGCCGGGCTAGGCCGGCGGGGCGGAGCTGGACGCCGGCAGCGCCGGCTGCCACGAGAGCGCGGGTCGCTTGCGGTCGCGCTGCCGCGCCAGCCCCTGATGCACAGGGTGCCCGTGGTCGACGAGCTCCCCGGCGGCCCAGCGACGGAGCTGCCGCACGCGCCGCCTGCGGGATCGCCCCCCGTTGTTCCGTGCCACCGCCAGCGCGATCGTGAACCGGAGCCGGGGGTCCTCGTCGTGCTCCAGCAGGCGGGTGAGCACGCCGGCCGTGCGGCGCGTGAGCCCGGGCTTCACCAGGGCGGTGGCGGCGTACGTGCGCTCGTCGGGGTCGTACGACTCCAGGCGGCGTCGGTGCGCGCGAACCTGACGGCGGCTCAGTCGTCCGAACATGCCGCACCAGTATCCAGCCCGCGACGCCGCGATCCGGGGATTTCGCGCCGACCGTGTTCTCCGTGCGCCCTGGTCAGCCGCCGGCCGCGACGTTCGGGGCCCACGTGGGGCGGTGGGTCTCGTACTCGCTGATCTCGTCGCCGCGCTGCAGCGTGAGGCCGATGTCGTCGAGGCCGTGCAGCAGGCGGTGGTGCGTGTGATCGTCCAGGTCGAACGGCTCGTCGAGGTCGATTGCCGGCACCGCCACCCGCCGGTCCACCACGTCGATCACGATCTCGACCGAAGGGTCGTCCTCGACGATGCGCATGATGCGCGTGACCACGTCCTGCGGCACCTCGACGGGCACGAGCCCGATCTTGAAGCAGTTGTTCCGGAAGATGTCGGCGAAGCGCGGGGAGATGACGGCACGAAAGCCGTAGTCCTCGAGGGCCCACACCGCGTGCTCACGCGAGGAGCCCGTCCCGAAGTTCGGGCCCGCGACGAGGATCTTCGCCTCCCGGAAGCGGTCCTGGTTGAGCACGAAGTCCGACCGCTCGCGCCATTCCGAGAAGAGGCCCTCGCCGAACCCCGTGCGCTCGACGCGCTTCAGCCAGTCGCTCGGGATGATCTGGTC
>DATFVT010000149.1:0-6155 GCA_035260105.1 Acidimicrobiia bacterium | reverse complement strand
GTGCTGCCCGGCGTTCCCGAACAGGACCGAGTTCGATCTCACGCGGCGCACGTACAGATGCATGTCGTGCTCCCACGTGTAGCCGATGCCGCCGTGGATCTGGATGCCCTCCTTGGCGAGCAGCGCCGCGCAGTCACCCGCCGCCGCCTTGGCCGTCGACGCCGCGAGCGACCGGCGCTCGTCGTCCTCGGCGATCGTGAGCGCCGCGAAGTAGCTGGTGGCGCGGGCCCGTTCGAGCGTCACGAGCATGTCGGCGAACTTGTGCTTGATGGCCTGGAACGAACCGATCGGCGCGCCGAACTGCTCGCGTTGCTTCGCGTAGGCCAGCGTGATGTCGAAGATCGCCTGGGCGGCCCCGACCGTCTCCACCGCGAGCGCCGCCGTCGCCACCTCGACGGCCCGGCCGACCGCCGCCGCCGTGGCCGGCCCCGGCTCGCCGAGGACGCGGTCGGCGCCGACCCGGACGGCGTCGAGAGTGACTCGGGCCAGCGGCCGGCTGGGGTCGAACGCGTCGATCGGATCGACGCGCGCCTCGGTGCGCGGCACGACGAACGCGCCGACGCCGTCGTCGACGTCGGGCCGCCGGGCGACGACCACGATCTCGTCCGCCGACTCCGCCTCGAGGACCGCCGTCTTCGTCCCCTCGAGCACGAAGCCGTCCCCGTCGAGAGACGCCGTCGACGACACCCGGCCGGCGTCGATGCTCCCGTCGTCCTCGACGAGGGCCAGCGCGCCGGTGGTCTCGCCGGCGGCGACACCGCCGAGGAAGCGCTGCTGCTGCTCGGGCGAGCCCGCTTCGGCGACGACGGGCGCGAACTGCGTCACGGTGGGGACGAACGGCCCCGGCGCCAGCACCCGGCCCAGCTCCTCGACGACGACCGCCAGCTCCACCGCGCCCATGCCCAGGCCGCCGGCTTCCTCGGGGACGGTGAGCGCCGGCCATCCCAGCTCGACCATGCGGGCCCAGAGGGCGTCGGGCGTGGCGCCTTTCTCGACGACCTCGCGCACGAGGGAGATGGGGCACTCGCGCGCCAGCAGCGTCCGCACGCCGTCCCGCAGCTCGTCCTGCTCGGCTGTGAACTCCAGGTGCACGGCGTCGGCGCTCTCTCAGAAACCTGACGGGCGTGTCACGGTACCGGCCGGCCGGAATCCGTCACAACCTCGCGCAGAGCGCGCCGGTCGACCTTCTCCATCGCGGTGAGCGGGAGGGTCTCGACGAGTTGGAGGCCCTCGGGCAGCTTGTACGGGGCGAGGTGCGGCGCGGCGAGCTCGCGCAGGTCGGCGAGCGACGGCGGCGCGGCGGCGTCGCGGGGGACGACGACGGCGACCCCGATCTCGCCCATCACGGGGTCGGCCACGGGGGTGACCGCCACCGCCGCGACCGCCGCGTGGCTCGAGAGCACCGCTTCGACCTCGACCGGGAAGACGTTGTACCCGCCGCGGACGTACATCTCCTTCGTCCGCCCGACCAGCCGCAACCGGCCGCGGTCGTCGACCCAGCCGAGGTCGCCGGTGCGGACGAAGCCGTCGCCGGTGAACGCGGCCCGGGTCGCGTCGGCGTCGCGCCAGTAGCCGCTCATCACCGCCGCCGATCGCAGGCACACCTGGCCGATGTCGCCCGGCGCGACCGGCCGGTCGTCGTCGTCGAGGACCGCGAGCTCGATCGCCGGATGAGGCCGGCCCACGCTGACCACTGCGTCCTCCTCGGGATCGTCGAACGCGGTGCCGAGGCCGATCCCCGCCTCGGTGCACGAGTAGCGCGTGGCGAGCGCGGCCCGGAACCGGGCGCGCGCCTCGTGGGCGAGGCCGGGCGTGACCGGGCCGCCGCCGATGACGAGGAAACCGACGCTGTCGAGGTCGTAGGCGTCGAAGTCGGGCTCCCGGAGCATGAGGGCCAGTTGCGTGGGCACACCGGCGACGGTCGTCATGCGCTGTTCGGCCGCCAGCCGGAGCGCGTCGGCCGCACGCCAGCGGCGCATGATGAAGCTCGTCCCGCCGCGCCGGAGGTTGCCGGGCAGCTTCGTCATGAACCCGAGGTGGGCCATCGGCGTGCCGATCGCACTGCGTCCGCCGCCACCCCACGCGTCGCCGACGTCGGTGTGGGTGATGAACGCGAGCTGACGGTTGCAGTACAGCGCGCCCTTCGGCAGGCCGGTCGTCCCCGACGTGAAGACGATCGCGACGGGTCGGTCAGCGTCGTCCGGGAGTGGCGGCGGCGCCTCGCCGACCGCGCGCAGGTCGCGCAACATCGAGTCGGCGCCGGCCGCGGGATGCACCATCTCGACGTCGGCCGGCCCCTCGGGCTCGAGACCGGGTGCCGCCAGGACCACGCGCGGTGCTGCCGTGTCCAACAGGGCGGCGCGCTCGGCGGCGGTCAGTCGGTTGTTGACGCCGGTCGTGATGGCGCCGAGCTTGGCGGCGGCGAGGTAGGCGACGGGGTACTCGGGAGACGGGGGCAGCGCGAGAGCGAGGACGTCGCCGGCGGCGAGGCCACGCCGGGCGAGCCCGACGGCGAGCTCATCGGAGGCGCGATCGAGGTCGCGATATGTCAACGTCCAGCCGTCGGGCGTGACGTAGGCGGTAGCATCCGCGAACCGTTCGGCAGCTTCGCGTGCAATCGCGGGGAGCATCGTGGCGAAATCGTACAAGTCGCAGGACGGAGGCCGGTCGAAGGGCACCCGTCCCGCCGGGTCCGGGATCCCCGCGCAGGAGCGCGAGCTGCGCGCGCAGGGTCGTCGCACGATGCGCAAGCTCTTCGATGCCGGGATGCGCGTCTTCGCCGATCGCGGCTACCACGCCGCCCGCGTCGACGACATCGTCCGCGCCGCCCGCACGTCGCACGGGACGTTCTACCTGTACTTCGCCAACAAGGAAGACCTGCTGCGGGCGTTGGCGATCGACTGCGCCGAGGATCTCGCCAAGCTCGCCGACCGCATCGGGCCGATCACGACCGACGAGCAAGGATTCCGTGAGCTGCGGGCGTTCCTCGCCGACTTCCTCGCGACGTACCGGCGGTACGGGCCCGTCATCCGGGCCTGGATGGAGGACCAGGTCGCCGACCCCGAGATCGACCGCCTCGGCGTCAAGGCCTTCACCGCCATCGGCGCCCGGCTGGGTCAGCGCATGCGCGAGGTCGGCGCCGTCAGCGCCGACAACGAGGCGGCGGCCGTCGGCGCGCTGATGGCGATGCTGGAGCGATCCAGCTACGCGCTCTCATCGCGCCGTGTGGTCATCGACGACGACACGGTGCTCGACACGCTCGCCCACATCATCCAACGCGGCTTCTTCGGGGCGCCGGCGAGCTGACCGCCCGCCGGTCATTCGTCCGGCTGGTCGGGCCGGTACTTCAACCGGTGGACGATGATCGGGTCGTCGCCGGGGACGCGCACCTCCACCTTGGCCTTCACCTTGTCGTCGTCCTTGTCGTGCACCTTGACGACCAGGATGGGCTCGTCCTCGGTGAGCGTGTCGACCGGCTCGTGGGCGCGTTCCTTCGGTGGCGGCGTGAAGACGAGCACCGTGATCTGGCGGGGCCCCTCGCAGATGTACACCTGAAAGCGGTCCTCGTTGGCGCAGATCCAGAGCGACTCGAGGGGCTTCTTGGCATCCTTCGCGCGCTGGATCGCCTCCCGGTAGCCGGCGCGCAGCACCTCCTCGACCCGCTTGTTCGGCCACCAATCGCCGAGCCAGTGACGCTCGAAGTGCTGGACGTCTCCCTGCTTGAGCTCGTCGCTCACCCCCGAGCCTCGCGTGGCGTGGTTCCCGGCGAGCTGGGTCAGCGGCTGGTCGATGCGTTGCAGCGCGGCGTCGTAGGCGGCCATGAAGTTCGCTTCATCACCCCCGAACTGCTCGTCCAGCATCAAGAACTGGTAGCCCTTCCCGACGAAGTACCCGGGCATGGACGGCATGGGTGGCTCCTCTCTCAGGGTGGTCGCCGGTTGACCTGCACCGCGAACACGTGGTGGGGATCGCTGACCCCTTTGAACTGGTGCAGGCCCCGATCGACGAACTGCACCGATGTTGCCGTGCGAGCAAGGCTCCGCACCGTATCCGACACGAGTGTCTCGCCCGGGGGTGCTGCGGCGCACACGCGGGCGGCGATGTTGACTGCGCCACCGTGCACGGCCGAGCCCGTCCGGAGCACGTCACCGGCGTGGATGCCGACATGAAGACGGAAGCCGGCCGTTCGTGCGCAGTCGTGGGCGCGTGTCGCGCATTCGATGGACTGCGTGCCCGACGAGAACACGGCCAGGATTCCGTCGCCGAGCGTGACGCCCGGGATGTCCTCGCCGTTGCAGTCGCGGACGGTCTGCCTCAGCTTTCGCTCGAAGTCGCTCGCCTTCGTGACGTACGCGGCGTCGCCCAGCCGTTCCGTGAGCGCGGTCGAATCGACGATGTCGGTGAACAGGATCACGGCCGTCTCGGCGCCGACGGCCGGCGGTGGCGCCGCCGACTCGCCCGACAGGCTGGTCATGAGCTCGGCCGCCTGCTGCTCGAAGGCGGGCATGTCGAGCTCGTCGAACAGCGCGCGAGCAAGCTCGGCGAGCACGCTCGCCTCGCTGGCGTCGGCGTGCCCCGGGCCCGACAGCAACCGGGCCAGATCGAGGTACAGCCGGCCCAACTCGGGTCGCAGCCCCAGCTCCGACGCCCGGGACATCCCCGACCGGAGCAATTGCTCGGCCTCGTCGACGCGACCGAGGCGCCGGGCGACGATCGCCCGCACCCGGTCGAGGAGGAGCACCGGACCGTCGGACAGCACCATTCCGCGCTCGGCAGCCCGCGCCAGCGCCGAGCCCACCCGTTCGAGCGAGAGGTCGACGTCGATGAGGTCGGCGATCTCGGCCAGGGCGGCGAAGCGGCCGACCGTTCCCAACGCCACCGGCCAGTGCCCGGTCACGCGCTCGGGCCGCGCGTACACGGCCTGGCGGACCTCGTCGTCCTGCCCGGCGTGTGCGCGCACGTGCTGGCGGTGCAGCCACGTGCCCTCGGCGTAGAGCTCGGCGTCGGTCTCCTCGACGAGCTTCTCGACGGCTGATTCGGCGAGGCCGTACGCCCCCCGCAGCATTCGTCCGTTCGCGAGCGCGGGGAGGAACAGCGAAGCGCTGTAGCCGTATCGCGACACCCGGGACGCCAACCACGCCTCGTCTGCCGCCCGTTCGGCACCGCGGAAATCGCCGCGGACGACACACAGGGCCACCTGGACGGCGAGGCCCAGGCTCCGCTCGGCGATGTCGCCGCTCGCCTGCGCGCGCTCGTCCGCGCGCAGCGCGTCCCGTGTTGCACCCTCGATGTCGCCGAGCCAGAGCCTCGTGAGCGCGAGGCGGGGGAGCGGGAGCGATTCGAGCCACGCATCGTCGGCCGCATGAGTGTGCTCGCACGCCTGCTCGAGGTGCGCGAGAGCGCTCGTGAGACGCAGGCCGAACCAGTCGATCACCGCGAGCGCGTCGAGGGCGCGGATGCACGCCTCGTGCTCGCCGACCGACGCGCCGATCGAGACCGCGCGTTCCGCGAGCTCGCGTCCGCGCTCGATGTCGCCCTGCAACCAGAGCGCGTCGGCGATCTGGGCGAGGAGGCGAGCCTGCAGGCCGGGGTCTTCGAGCCCCGCGAGTGCCGTCTCGAGGGGCTCCAGTGGCACCCGGGTTCCGAAGTGTCCGGCGGTGAGCTCGGAGCGCGTGCGATCGGTGAGCGCGCGAGCCGCTCCGGCCGGATCGGAAGCAGCGCGGTACGCCGCCTCCGCTCGTTCGAGGAAGCGGCGACTGGGTACGGGGTCGCTGTTGCGGTAATGCGCGATGCCGGTCCGGTACGCGAGCTCGGCGATCTCGGGCGGGGGCGCCTGTTTCCGGTCGGCGGCACGCGTCGCCGCCTCGAAGCAGCGGGCCGCCTCGTCCCACGCCAGGAGCGACCACGCGCGTTCCCCGCCAACGCGCGACCACCGCAGTACGACGGCGGGATCCGCGCGATCGCCGGCCTCGGCCAGATGCCTGGCGATTTCGATTGCGCGGTGCTCGGGCTCGGGACCCGCCTGCAGCGCTGTGGCCACGTCGAGGTGCAGCTGCTGACGGCGCGCAGGCGTCGCGCGCCGGTACGCCGCCCGCGCGTACAGCGGGTGGGCGAACCGGAACGCACCGTCGTCGCGCTCGAGGATGCCCCGGTTC
>DATFVT010000148.1:0-5648 GCA_035260105.1 Acidimicrobiia bacterium | reverse complement strand
TCGCGGTAGGCACGGTCGAGCTCGACTTCGTTGCGGTTCTCCTCGTTGATGCGCGTGAAGCGGCCGTCGAAGACGGCGTCGGCGAAACCGCCTGAGGCTTGCGCCTCGGACGAATAGGTCGACACGAGGTTGAACCCGTTGGACGTGACGATCGTGGGGCTCCCGACGACGACCCAGTTGCGCACGACCCACGGCGCGACGACCGCGATCGTCACCACCCCGAAGCGGACCGCGGCGCGCCACCCGACGCGCCAGACGAGCCAGGCCCCGAGGACGAGCACGAGGAGCTGCGCGCTCGGCCGGGTGAGCACGAGCAGCCCGCACGCCACGCCCGCCCATGCCGGCCGATCCCGCACCAGCAGGACGATCATCGCCAGCAGCAGGACGAGCGACAGCGGCTCGCTCAGGAGCACGACGTCGTTGGCGAGGAGCGGCGGGGAGACCGCGACCGCGATGCCGGCCGCGAGGCCACCGCGGTACCCCGCGATGCGGGCGCCGAGCACGGCAGCCAGGACGACGACGACGGCGCCGAGGGCGACGTTGACGAGCTGGCCGACCCCGACGTGCACGCCCGTGACCCAGTAGACGGCGCCGAGCACCGCCGGGTAGAGCGGCGGGCGGAACGCGCTCGGATGCAAATACGTGAACGGGAACAGGGCGGAGAACCCATCCCCGTTCGCCACCGACGAAGCGATCGCCTGGTAGTGGTTCGCGTCGCTACGAGGCCGGTAGTCGCGGGCGAATGCGACCAGGTAGCCCAGACGGACGGCGACCGCGCCCAGCGCGAGGAACGCGAGCGTCCGCCACGGCACCCGCTCCGAGGCCACGGCGCCTCAGTTGAATCGGTTCATGGCGGCGTCGACACCGTCGCGGGCAATCGCCTCGACCGCGTCGGCCGCCTGCTCGACGGTCACGTCGACCTCGGCTCGTTCGCGCTTGCCGAACCGGTTCAGAACGTGGTCGGCACCGTGCTCCTTCGACACGGGCTTGCCGACCCCCAGGCGCACCCGCTGGAAGTCCTGGGTGTGCAGGTGCTCGACGATCGAACGCAGCCCGTTGTGCCCGGCGAGCCCGCCGCCCGACTTCACCTTGAGCTCGGCGACGGGGAGGTCGAGCTCGTCGTGGACGACGACGAGCTCCTCGGGCGTCACGCCGAACCGTCGCACGAGCGCGCCGACGGCGTGGCCCGAGTCGTTGACGTACGTCAGCGGCACCGCCAGCGTGACGCGCTTGCCGTCGATCGTGACCTCGTCGACGAGCGCGCGCTCCTTGCGCTTGCGCAGCCGCCCGCCGTGTCGTTCGGCCAGGAGCTCGACGACCTCGGCGCCGAGGTTGTGGCGGGATTTCCGGTACTCGTCGCCGGGATTGCCGAGGCCGACGACGAGCAGGTCGGCCGGCGTCCCCCGGCGCGGCCGCAGCCGCACCCGGTCAGCTCTCGGAGGACTCGTCGGAGGGCGCGGCGGCCTCGCCGCCCTCGCCGCCTTCGGCGGCCGGCGCGGCCTCGCCTTCCTCGCCCTCCGGCGCCTCGCCCTCGACCTCCTCGCCCTCCTCGGCCTCTTCCGCCTCGGGCTCCTCGACGACGCGCGGCACGATGACCTGCACGACCAGCTCGTCGGGTTCCTGCTGCACGACGACGCCGGGCGGGAGGCGAAGGTCGGCGATGCGCAACTGGTCGCCGATGTTGAGGGCGGACACGTCGGCCTCGACCCCGGGCGGGATGTCCTCGGGCTTCGCCTCGATGCTCAGCGTGAACACGAGCTGCTCGAGGATGCCGCCGTCGCGCACGCCCTCGGGCTCGCCGGCCAGGTGGACGGGGATCTCGGCGGCGACGGCGACGTCGCGACGGACCCGGATGAAATCGACGTGGAGGAGGTCGCCCCGGGTCGGGTGCCGCTGGATCTGCCGGGCGAGCGCCAGGTGCTCCTCGCCGTCCAGCCTGAGCGTGATGAGCGTGTTGGCGCCCGACTCCCCCGCCAGGATGTGGTTGAGCTCACGGCTCGGCACCGTCACGTTGGACGTCGCGGTCTCCAGGCCGTACATGACGGCCGGCACCTTGCCCTCACGCCGCAGGCGCCCCGCGGGACGGCTCCCCACGAGGGTGCGCGGCTCTGCGATCAGCGTGTTCTCGGCGTTGTCGGCCATGCGAGTCTGGTCTCGTCGGCGTCCGGGGACCTTCCATTGTGCGCCCCCGGACCCTATGCGGCCAAGTCGGATCGCTACGGGGTGATCTCCCAGTACACCTCGATCTCGGTGCCGTCGGGGTCCCAGCAGCGGAACGTCACGTACTGCTCCGCCGGGCGGTGGTCCTCTACTCCACGAACGGGCACGCCGGCGGCGCTGAGGTCGCCGTGCATCGCGGCGACGGCGCCCGCATCGGGGAGGCCGAATCCGATGTGAAAGCCGTCGGGCAGGTCGCGGTGATGCTCGACCGGGACCAGCGCGAGCGTGAACCCGTCGTCGTTCCGCAAGAACCAGCCGCCGTCGGCCTCGAACGCGAGCCGGAAGCCGAAGTGCCGCTCGTAGAACGCCCGGCAGGCGTCGGCGTCACGGACGCGCAGGTTCAGGTGGTCGAGGTCCACCGGATCAGTTGTAGACGCTCCCCGCTCAGTCGGGCGCCCAGGCCGGGTCGCGACCGGTGAGGCCGATGACGCGCTCGAGCAACGGCGCATCGTCGGGCACGTGCACGACCGGGCCGAACAGTCCCGCGCGCATCTCCTCCATTCCGGGCTCCGAGAACCCCGCCACGAACCCGTGCACCGCCTCCAGCGACGGCGGGTCGCACTCGTAGTCCCGCCCCATGGCCCGGGCGATGTCCCAGCCGTGGATCACGATCTCGTCGAGCGCGACGAGGCCGGCGACCTCGCCCGGGAGATCGACGCCGCCGGCGCGCGTCATCCCGGTCCATGCCTCCGGATCGCGCCACGCCTCGGCCAGGCCGGCCAGGTCAGCCGGGATGCGCGTCCGCCAGTCGTCCGTGAGCTGCGACGCGTCGCCCGACGGTCCGGTGCCGGTGACTTCGCCCATGTCCTTCGCCGCCGCGCCGGTGAACGCCCGGGCGGCTCCGCCGACGTGGTCGACGAGATCGCCGAGGTCGTAGGCGGGGCACGGCGTCGGCGCGTCGAGCATGTCGTCGGGGATACCGGCGACGAGGTCGCCGAGAGCCCGCGCCGCCGGCGTCAGGTCGACGGTGGTCACAACCGCTCCGGGTAGAAACGGCTCAACGTGATGATGGCGCCCTGGGGGTCACGGACGACCGCGATGCGGGTCGGCCCCGCGTCCATCGGCGGCACCATGATCGTCCCGCCGAGCTCCTCGGCCCGCGCCGCCGACGCGTCGGCGTCGTCGACGAGAAACGTGACGCTCCAGTGCGGCGGGACGTCGTCGGCGAACCGGTCGCTCGTCATCGGCACCAGGCCGGCGACGACGTCCTCGAACCCGGTGGGCGCGCGCACCTCCTCCTGGACGGCGCGCAGCTCCGGGTGCACCTTCTCGACGAGGAAGTCGCCGTATCCCGGCAGCCGGAGGAACGAGAACTCCATCCCGCCGCCTTCGACGGATTCGGCGACCCAGCCGAAGACGTCCCCGTAGAAGGCCGTGGCGGCGTCGACGTCGCGGGTGTTGAGGTCGCTGAAGCTCCACGTCCCCGGCTCGTTGACCAGTTGCGCGCCGATGTGCTGCCCCGCCTGCCACACGGAGAAGACCGCGCCCTGCGGGTCGGAGAAGATGCCCATGCGCCCCGCACCGAAGACCTCGAACGGCTCGGCCAGCGTGCTGCCGCCCGCCTTCGTGATCCTGCCCGCGGCCTCGTCGGCGTCGTCGACGGCGATGTACGTGTTCCAGACCGGCATCGGCGGTGCGCCCTCGGGTTGGGAGCCGACGGCGGCGACGTCACGGCCGTCGAGCCGGGCCATGAAGTAGTTGCCGGGCGCGTCCGCCGGCATCTGGTCCTCGAACTCCCAGCCGAAGAGACCGCCGTAGAAGCGGGTGGCGGCTTCGGGATCGGGTTGGGGCGTGTCGACCCAACACGGGACGCCCGGCGGGTACTCGGTTCGCTCCAGCACGGGGGGCTCCTTCCGTCAGCGGAGTGTGACCGCGGCTCCGGCCTGCAGTGTGCCCGCCCGGCGGACGTTCGCGTACACGCCGATGTTCTGGTCGGCGTGACGGACGATCGTGCGCAGGACCCAGCGGTCTTCGGGCAGCTCGGCCAGGTCGCGGGTGACCATGACGCATCGGGGGCACGCGGCCGTCACCTCGAGCTCGGCGTCGCCGACGTCGAGCGTCCGCCCGATCCAGGCCTGCTCGGGGAAGTCGCCGTCGACGTCCGGCTCGACGGCCACCACGACGTTCGGCCGGAAGCGGCGCACGTCGAACTCGGACCCCGGCGTGAGCGCGGCGAGGGTGGCGAGCGAGCGGTCGGTCACGACGTGGATCGGGAACGCGTCGAAGTACGAGCCGGGCGGGGACTCGTACTCGACGAGGACGTCGAGCGGGATCCCCTCGAACGTCGGGAGCGGTTCGTCAGGCTCGCGCCCGAACATGGCGCGCATCTCGGCGCCGACGTCGTCGGCGTCGGGCGCGCCGCGGCGGTAGTGGTCGAGGTCGTCCTTGGGCTGCAGTGGCCACAGCGTCACCGGGTGCTCGAGGAGCTGTGAGAGCCGGTGGTGGACATCGTCGTCGTCGGAGCGGACTCGTCGGCCGTCCGGGGCGGTCACCTCGATGGGCGGTGGCGGTCCGCCTCGCCGCGGCTCCTCGACATACCGCGCGTGCAGCCGCATCAAGCCGCCGATCTTCTTCGCGCCCCGAATGCCGCCACGTACTTCGTCCCGGACCGCCCACCCGCGGTCGCCGACGACACCGCCCTCGTCGACCGGCAACGAGGCGAAGTCGTCGCCCATCATCGACTTCGCCGGGTACCGCCAGACAGAGTCGACGGCCCCCACCGGTGTCATGACGCGCCGTTCTACCCGATCCTGGCGAAATGCGCGGCCGGTCGGTCTCCCGCGCCGCGCAGCCCGTCACGGCCGGATGGTCGTGAGGTCGTCGCCCAGGACGATCTCGCCGCTGAAGTGCGCGGCGGCGAAGGCGCGCCAGTCATCGGCCTGGTCGGGAGCCATCGGCGGGACGTAGTGCGTCAGCACGAGGGTGCGGACACCGGCGCGGGCGGCGGTGCGGGCGGCGTCCTCGACCGTCGAGTGGTAGTCGACGATGTCCTGGAAGCGGGGGTTCGGCACCTGCCGCACCAGGTCGTCGCGGATCACGGTCTGCACGTAGGCATCGGCGCCGCGGCAGAGCTCGTCGAGGCCCCCGCACGGCACACCGTCCCCGCCGAGCACCACCGAGTGGCCGTCACCCTCGACGCGGAACGCGACGGTCGGCTCGACCGGCCGGTGGTCGGTGCCCGCCACGCGCACCTCCGCGTGCCCCACACGAAACCGGTCCCCCGGCGCCACCTCGGTGACCTCCACCGTCGGCGGTCGGGTCAGGTCGTCATGGTGCGCGATGCGGTACCGAATGTCGGGCGCCAGCGCGCCGAGCGTCGCGTCGACGACGTCGCGCAAGCCCGGCGGTCCGAACAGCGGCAACGTCGAGGGCTGCGGGTTCATCACCCAGTGCGTCGTGATCACGTCGTTCAGGTCGGTGAGGTGGTC
>DATFVT010000147.1:0-2501 GCA_035260105.1 Acidimicrobiia bacterium | reverse complement strand
GTGAGCACGGCGGCGTCGGCACCGTCGAGCCTGTTGCGGATCTCCTCGACGACGGCGGCCTTCTCGGGCTTCGGCATGCTGCTCCGTGAACGACGAAACGGGACGCCCAGACACGCGAGGACGTCCCGTCAGCGGGAGTCGCCTCGTCCGGCGGGCCACTTCTTCCCTGTGGACCCATTACCGCGGCTGCGACCGGAGGTCTGTGGCGCGCGATGAAGTTGTGAAGAAGGACTCTACTAGGCGGCGCTGACGGGGGCGGCGTCGACGGCGGCGGCCGGATCGATGCGGATGCCGGGGCCCATCGTCGAGGTCGTCGTGGTCGACTTGATGTAGCGGCCCTTCGCCGCCGCCGGCTTGTTGCGCAGGATCTCGTCCAGGACGGCCTGGAAGTTGGCGAGCAGGGCGTCGCGCTCGAAGCTCACCTTGCCGATGGGGACGTGCACGTTGCCGTGCCGGTCGGTGCGGTACTCGACCTTGCCCGCCTTGAACTCGGCCACGGTCTTACCGACGTCGGTGGTGACGGTGCCCGTCTTCGGGTTGGGCATGACGCCCCGCGGGCCGAGCGTGCGGCCGAGCCGCCCCACCTGGGACATCAGGTCGGGCGTGGCGATCGCGACGTCGAAGTCGAGGAACCCCTCCTGGACCCGGGCCACGAGGTCGTCGGCCCCGACCACGTCGGCGCCCGCCTCTTGGGCCTCGCGGGCGGCGTCGCCGGCGGCGAACACGGCCACCCGGACGGCCTTGCCGGTGCCGTTCGGCAACGACACCGTCCCCCGGATCATCTGGTCGGCCTTCCGGGGGTCGATCCCGAGCCGGAACGTGATCTCGACCGTCTCGTCGAACTTGCTGCTCGCGAGCGACTTCACGAGATCGATCGCCTCGGCCGGCGTGTACAGATGGTCGCGGTCGAACTTGCGGGTGGCGTCGACGTACTTCTTGCCGGTGCGGCTCACGAGTCACTCACTTCGATGCCGGCGGACCGGGCCGTGCCCTCGACCTGCTTCATCGCGCCCTCCGGGTCGATCGCGTTGAGGTCGGGCATCTTCGCCTCGGCGATCTGGCGAACCTGCTCCCTGGTGACGGAGCCCACCTTCTCCATGCGGGGGCTGGGCGAGCCCTTCTCGAGCCCGGCCGCCTGCTTGAGCAGGAAGGTCGTGGGCGGCGTCTTCGTGATGAACGTGAAGGACCGGTCCTCGAAGATCGAGATCTCCGCCGGGATGATCATGCCGCGCTGCGACTCCGTCTGCGCGTTGTACGCCTTGCAGAAGTCCATGATGTTGATGCCGTGCGGCCCGAGCGCGGTACCCACCGGCGGGGCGGGCGTCGCCTGCCCGGCCGGTATCTGGATCTTGACCACCGCGGCCAATCGCTTCTTTGCCACCGTCGCGCTCCGCTTCCCTGTCGTCTACAGCTTCGAGACCTGGCCGAACTCGAGCTCCACGGGCGTCTCACGCCCGAAGATGTTGACCAGCACCTTGAGCTTCGAACGGTCGACGTCGATCTCGCTGATCGCGCCGTTGAAGTCGGCGAACGGTCCGGCGACAACGCGCACCTGCTCGCCGGTCTCGAACTCGAGCCGCGGGCGCGCCTTCTTCTGCGCGACCTCGGCGCCCTCGACCTTGCCGACGCCGAGGATGTCCTCCACCTCGCGGCGGGACAGCGGTGTGGGCTTGGCGCCGCTGCCGACGAAGCCCGTCACGCCGGGCGTGTTGCGCACGACGTACCACGAGTCGTCGTCGAGCTCCTGGCGCACGAGCAGGTACCCGGGGAACACCTTCTTCTGGACGACCACCTTGCGGCCGCCCTTGAACTCGATGACGTCCTCCATCGGGATGACGACCTCGTAGATGCGGTCCTCGACGTTCATCGACCGGACGCGGCTGGCGAGGTTCTGCTTCACCTTGTTCTCGTAGCCGGCGTAGGTGTGGACGACGAACCAGTTGCCCGGGCGGTCGTAGGGGCTGGGCTCGGCGGGCGCAACCGCCTCCTCGTCCTCGGCCTCGGTCACGTCGACGAGCTCGGCGTCCTCCAGCGAGGGCTCGGGCGTGACCTCGACGATCTCCTCGGCGGGCTCGCCCGGCGTCTCCAGGATCGAGACGGGCTCCGCCGCGTCGGCGTCGGCCTCCTGGCTCTCGTCGCGCGGGCCGACGGACAGGATCGCCTCCGCCTCGGCCACGATGTCGCTCTCGGTCGCGCCGGCGAGGTCGGCCCGCTCCGCGGGCTGCTCTTCCTCTGCCTCCTCTTCGCCCTCGACCGTTCGGGCGGCCTCGAGCGGCGTCGTGTCGGCGTCGTCGGGGGTCTCGTCGGCGAGGCTCGCGTCGGGGAGCTCGGCGTCCTCGCCCGGGGACTCCGGAATCGGCTCGTCGAGCGACGTCGCGTCCTCGAAGGCGCGCTCCTCCGCCGGAGTCTCGTCCTCGCGGTCGGGTCGTTCGTCGTCGGGCGGGAAGGTCGTCATCGTCAGTCGAACAGGAAGAGCACGAGCTTCGCCGACAGGTAGTCGT
>DATFVT010000146.1:0-3322 GCA_035260105.1 Acidimicrobiia bacterium | reverse complement strand
GACGCCGCCGCGCGCCGCCACGGAGCCCGCGTCGGCGGCGGACGAGGTGTCACGCCCGCTGCGCGTGCTCGCATGGGTGGTGGCGATGGTGTTCGGGCTGATCGTCACCCTGTGGGTCGCCCGCATCACCGGTTGGTTGAGCGGGGACCGACTCGTCGACGTGTTCCCCCAAGAGGGATGGGCCCGCTACATCCGCGTCGTCGCCGTCGCGCCGGTGTGGGCTCTGTTCACGACCCTGCTGCTGACGCTGTTCCTCGAAGGCGGTCGCGCGCTGGCGCGCCGGCGGGCGGAGAAGCGGGCAGAGTCCGGCGCCGGGGACGGCCGCGCGCGCCGCGGGGAGTCCTCGGCGTTCGACACGCGCGGCGGCGGGCGCCCCGGCCGGGACGGCGGAACCACGGGGGACCGGCCGGACGCGAGGCGCACGGCGGCCCGGCGAGGCGGTCCCTGAGCGGAGGACGCCGTACACTCCGCGGCATGGTCGGCGCCGGCGACCGGCGCGGCCCCAGCCGAGCCCGGGACGGCAGGACATGGAGGAGTCAATGGCGGCTCGCTACCGCTGCGGTGCGTGCGGGAATCTCACCCGATTCGACGTCATCACGACCCGGCGGACGAGCTCGTTTCATCACTACAGCGTCGGCGGCGAGCTGACCATCGAAGAGGAGCAGCTGCTCGAAGAGACCGTCGAGCGCGTGACCTGCCGCTGGTGTGGCGCCAGCGGTGACACCATCGAAGAGCTCGACGAGTCCTCGTCGCAGGCCGCCGATGCCGTGGCGCCGGCCGAGCCCGCGTGAGCGACGAAGGGTGTCGCTACTCGCCGAGTAGCTGGACGACGACCTTGCGGCTGCGCGGCCGGTCGTCGAAGTCGATGCACACGACCTTCTGCCAGACGCCGACCTGGAGCTCCCCGGCCCGGAACGGGATCGTGACCGACGGCCCGACGAGCGCAGCGCGCACGTGGCTGTGGCCGTTGGTGTCGGCGTTGCGAGCGTTGTGCTCCCAGGGCCGTTCCTGCGGAGCGACGCTCTCGAGGACGCCGTTGAGGTCGGCGTTGCACCCGGGCTCGTGCTCGATGGTGGTCATGCCGCAGGTCGAGTGGGCGACGAACACGGTACAGAGCCCGTCGGAGAAGCCGGCGTTGTCGACGGCTTTCTGTGCGTAGGGGGTGACGTCGAGCATGTCGCCGTCGCCTTGCGTATCGAGGGTGACTTCCTCGTACCGTGACTGCATGCTGCTCCTTCGCCGCCGGCGTCGCTGCCGGCCACCCGGCTCCGCCGATTCAGTCTACGGGTCGCTCTCCATGCGATCACTTCGGCGGTTCCGGTGACTGCCGGGGAGCGCATGTCGAGCCCGCCCCGGGGTGCGTCGATTCCGTCCCTGCCCGAGGCGTTGCTGGTCCCGTTGCTCGACTGCGCAGGCGAGATGCTGCGCGCGCTCGACCCGATCGAAGTCCCGCCGATCCTGCGGCCGGTGGCGGAGTTCGACCGTCGCGGCCTCGCCCGGGGCGCGGCGCGCCAGCAACTCGTGCGGGCGATCGAGAACGACCCCGAGTTCCGGCAACGGGCCGTCGAGCGGTTCACGTCCCGCCTCGAGGTGACAGAGGAGCTCGACGCCTGGGATCCGGACGACGCCGTCGACGTCGTCGGGGGCGCCGCCGAGCGCGTGGCCCTTCCGATGCTGGCGTCGGCGCTCTATGCGGCCCAGCCCCCCGGGTGGGAGTTCGGGCTCGGCATCGTATGCGCGGTGTTCGACCGGCAGCGCGTCGAACAGCAGTTGGGCGACGACCACCGCGAGCGCGAGTCGCAGATCGCCGGGATGGCCGAGTCGCGCCGCCGAGCCGAGGCCGCCAAGGTCGCCGCCGAGCAGAAGGCCGAGGTCGTCGAGCGCCAGCTCCGCGACGAGCGGCAGAGCCGGCGGGATCGCGATGCCACCGCCAACCAGCGGGTCGCCGCGGCCGAGCGGAAGCTCGCCGACGTCGAACACGAGGTCACGAAGGCGAACGCGGCCGTCCAGGCCGCGGAAGGCCGCCTCGAGCGCGAGGCCGCCCGCGCCCGCAAGCTCGATGAGGAGACACGCGAGCTGCGGCGGACGGCGAAGGAGGCCGAGGCGAAGGCGAAGGCCTCCGAAGCGGCGGCGGGTCTCCCGGTCCTGCGGCGCGAGGACCTGCAAGCGCTGATCGACGCGGCCGAGATGGCCCAGCGGCTCGCGACCGGGCTCAGTGGCGTCGCCGACCAGGCGCGCCGCGTCGCGCCGCTGCCCGCCGAGCCACCCGCGGCCGCCGAGAACGAGCAGGAGCCCGAGCCTCCGAAGCCTGAGCAGCGTCGACGGCGCGCCGTCCCCCGGGTGCCGCCGGGCATGGTGGAGGACGATCCCGACGCGCTGGACGCCATGCTGCGCACGCCCCGAGCCGTCCTCGTCGTGGACGGCTACAACGTCTCGATGCTGGCGTGGGGGGACGTGCCCCCGGCGCAGCAACGGGACCGGCTCTTGAACGCTGTCTCCGAGCTGCAGCTCCGGACGCGGGCGCGGATCGTCCTGGTGTTCGACGGCGCCGACGTCGGCAGCGTCCTCCCGCCCCGGCGACCGGGCGTGCGCGTCGTGTTCTCGCCCGAGGGCGAGGAGGCCGACGCCGTCGTCGTGCGCCAGGCCTCCGACCTGCCCGTCGAGGTGCCGGTCGTGGTGGCCTCCTCCGACGCCTGGGTCGGCGAGGAGGCACGGAAGTCGGGGGCGCGCGTCGTCTCGTCGGCGACGTTGCTCCGGGCGCTGCGCCGGTAGCCGTCACACCCCGCCGCCATACTCGGGGCGTGGACATCCCAGGGCGAGTCGCGATCGTGACCGGGGCGGGCTCGGGGATCGGGCGGGCGATCGCCCTCCGCCTCGCCCGGGAGGGAGCCGCGGTCGTCGTCGCCGACGTCGACGAGGACGCCGGCGGGGAGACCGTGGCGCAGGTCGAAGCCGGGGGCGGGCGCGCCGGCTTCGTGCGCGTCGACGTGGCCCGCGAGGCCGACGTACGGGCCATGGTCGACTTCGCGCTCGCCACGTTCGGCGGGCTCGACATCCTCGTGAACAACGCCGGCATCGTTGTGAACCCTGCCTTCCCCGAAGCCGACCCCGAGGCGTGGATGCGCGTCCTCGACGTGAACCTGCGCGGCCCGATGCTCGGCACGTTTTACGCCATCGGAGTGATGCGCGAGCACGGCGGCGGCGCGGTCGTGAACATCGCGTCGCTCGCGGGCGTCGGGCTCGGGCCGCATCCGGCGCCGGACTACGCGGCCACGAAGGCCGGCATCGTCCGCTTCAGCGCCGCGCTGGCGCCGCTGCGGGA
>DATFVT010000145.1:0-5031 GCA_035260105.1 Acidimicrobiia bacterium | reverse complement strand
CTCCGTCGTCGAGCCGGGTGCGATCGTGTGCGACGGAAGCGTGATCGGCACCGGGTGCCTCGTGCGCGCGGGGGCGGTCGTGAAGCAGCGGTCGCGCTTCGAGGCGGCCACCGAGCTGGACGGCTTCCCGGCCGTCGAGGTCGCGCGCCTCGCGGCACCGCCGACGCTGCCGGCGTGGGCGCTACAGCGCGACGACCTTCCCGTCCCCGCCCACTGACGGCAGGGTCACCGAGGGCGCTGGGTCACCGGCGGACGAGTGTGTTGCGGTCGCGGTGGCAGTACACGTCTTCCCGGTGGGGCTGGTACATGAACGTCTGCTGGTCGTAGGTGAACTCGTCCGGCTTCGAGAGGTCCACGGTCATTAGGAACCCGATCGTGCGGGCGGTGGTCGTCAGATGAGGGTTCGAAAGGATCCCGAAACCCTCCATGTCAGTGGATACCGTGATCTCGGTGTCACCCGGGCGGGCCGACCCTCCCGCGAGCACCACGATGCCGCGGGGTGTCACGAGGCCTCGCATGACCAGCTCGTGCTGGGCGTCCCAGAACCAGTAGCCGATCTCGGTGTGGAACGGCAGCTCTTCGCCGATCCGCCACGCGGTGGTCGTGTAGTCGAGGCGGTACAGCGACTGCGCGCCGTTGTGGGCCGGCCCCGCCGGCGTGAACGAGCTCAGCTCGTGGAACGGAGCAGACTCGTCGCGACTCCTGATGTAGACGTAGGAGTCGTCGGTGCCCCGGTCGCCCTGCCACTCACCGATCAGAGGCGCCAACGGGCCCAGGACGGCGGGTTCGGGCCCGAGATCACTCATCGAGAGCGAAGGTAGCAACCGGAGGGGTCGGTCATGAGCGAGATCACCGACGAGTACATGCTCGACATGCTCGGAAGAACGAAGGAATACACCCTCATGCTCCTGAAGGAGGGCCCGAACTGGTCCGTGCCCGACCGGGACAAGATCGTCTGGGAGCACGGCCGGCGGAACTTCGCGCTGCGCGCCGATGGCGTGCTGGCGATCGTCTGCCCCGTCTCCGACGACACCGCGTGGTGCGGCGTCGGCATCTTCGACGCCTCGGATCAGGAGGTCGCCCGCATCATGGACGACGACCCGGGTGTCCGGGCCGGCGTCTTCGAGTACGAGACGCATCCCGTGCGGGGCTTCCCGGGCAGCACGTTGCCGGCCTGATCGGCCGCGGGCACAGGCAGCATTCGTGCCGCAGTTCTACTGTCGCGCCGCGATGGCCAAGCGCGTCGTGGTCTGGGGCACCGGCTTCGTCGGCAGGATGGTGATCCCCGAGATCCTCCCCCATCCGGAGTTCGAGCTGGTAGGGGTGGGCGTGAGCAACCCCGCCAAGGCGGGACGCGACGTCGGCGAGATCTGCGGCATCGGCCCCATCGACCTCACGGCCACCGACGACCTCGACGCCCTCGTCGCGCTCGAGCCGGACGCCCTGGTCCACTACGGGCCGACGGCGGCTCACCCGGTCGACAACATCCGTGACATCAGTGGCTTCCTGCGCGCCGGGATCGACGTGTGCTCGACCGCCATGACGCCGTGGGTCTGGCCGGCGATGACGCTCAACCCGCCGGAATGGATCGCGCCGATCACCGAAGCGTGCGAAGCCGGTGGCGCGTCGTGCTTCACGACGGGGATCGATCCCGGGTTCGCCAACGACCTCTTCCCCATGACGCTTATGGGACTGTGCGCGGAAGTACGGCGCGTGCGGGCGATCGAGATCCTCGACTACAGCAACTACACCGGCGACTACGAGAACGAGATGGGCATCGGACGTTTGCCCGAGTACCGGCCCATGCTGGAGCACTCCGACATCCTCGTGATGGCGTGGGGCGCGACCGTGCCGATGATGGCGCACGCCGTCGGGATCGAGCTCGACGAGATCACCACGAGTTGGGACAAGTGGGTGACCGATGAAGCGGTCAAGACCGCCAAGGGGTTCGTGGAACCGGGCGAGGTGGCGGCCGTCAACTTCACGATCAACGGCATCTACAGGGGTGAGACTCGCATCCAGCTGGAGCACGTCAACCGGGTCGGTGCCGATTCCGCTCCCGACTGGCCCCGCGGCACCCAGGAGGACGTCTACCGGGTGGAGATCGACGGGGCCCCGTCGATCACGCAGGAGACCGCCTTCCGATTCACCGACGGGAGCGGCCGCGACGCGGCGGCGGCTGGGTGCCTCGCCACCGGCTTGCGTGCCCTCAACGCCGTCCCGGCCGTCAACGACCTCCCGCCGGGCTGGGTCACTGCCCTCGACCTGCCGCTCATCCCCGGCCGCGGGACGATCCGCTGAGCACTCCGCTCATGCGCTGACGCTCGCCGCGGGCTCGTACATCCGCGCTCGCTCCCGCGGCGTGGCCTGCGACGCGAACAGCTGCAGCTTGTCGAACGCCGGGAAGAGCGACTCGAAGAAGCGGCCTTGGAGCTCCCCGACGGCCTTCTCGTCGTCGTTCTCGCCCAGCCCGCAGAGGAGATTCAGACGCGAGCGATCGACCCACTGCTGCAGTTCGGGTGCTTCCTGCCATCCCATCTCGGTGCTGATGCCGGCCATGATGGCGCGCAGGTAGTCGAACGGCGTGTTGGGCATGGCCGTCGGCGGGCACAGCGAGTTCTTCTCCGCCGTCGTCCTTCGCGTCGATTCGAGGAACCCCTGCAGCCCCCCGGACAGCGTCAACCCCACGCGCGTCACGAGCTGGAGCGTGATCGTGTCATCGCTGAAGATCGCACGAGGCGGGTTGTCGCTCAATCCGGCGGACGCGCAGTGCACATGAAGGTGGCCGGGCGTCGTCGGCACGGAGCCCCGCTCGAGGACGATCCGGTCGGGCTCGATGCGCTCGACGTACCCGAGCCGGACGACGTTCCCGATTCGGCGCAGCTGGTCGAGCTCTCCCACGCTCGACGTACCCCCCTTCATCATCGTCGGGAGGACCGAGCGGTCGGTGCGCAGCATCGGCCCCGCTTCCTCGAGGCGCTCGAACACTTCTGCCACCGTGTCCGAGGCGACCATGGCCTCGAGTTGCAGGACGACGCTCTCGAACGTGCGCGCCCGCCCGGGCTGGAAGTAGGCGCGGTTCAGGATCCAGTTGTCGCGCGAACGGACCCACGCGATGTCTCCCGGGTCGGTACCGCGATCGAGGAGCCAGCAGATGGCATCCGACCCGGTCTTGCCGCCGCCGACGATCACGTACCCGGCCGCAGGCTCGGCGATCCTCGCCAGCTCGCCCACGGGGACGCAGCGGGCGCCGTCGACCACCTCGAACGGGGGCGGGTCCGTCGCCGGCACACGCGACGCCATGTACGTCGCGTCGACGACACGACGACGAACGGTCACGTCGGTGACGTCTCCGTTGACTCGGGAACGGAATCGCCGGTCCCCCAGGTAGTCGCACATGGGGAAGAAGCGCACCTGCCCCGAAGCCAGGAGCCGGTGGCGCATGATCTCGTCGTAATAGCCGCAGATCTCGGCGCCGCTGGCTCGCTCGGAGAACCCGGCGTCTCTTCCGTCCGACTCGACCCGGTCGTGCCCGAGTGGTGTGGACGCGACGCCGTAGAACCTCGACGGCTGATGGAGTTGCACGAACGGGTACGAGTCGAGCCAGTGGCCGCCGGGTCGATGGCGGCGCTCGACCATCACGACGTCAGCGTCGCAGTGCTCGATCAAGGAGTCGACGAACGCCATCCCGAGCGCGCCGGCCCCCACGACGAGGTAGTCCGTCTCGAGTGTCGAGCTCCCTGCCACGGGACGAACATACGCATCACCCGCGTGGCGCGCCACCGATCCCACGTGGTTGTGACGGCTGTCTCGTTCGTGGCGGCTACTCGCGGGCGAGCGTGGCAATCCGTGCGGACAGCTTGTCGAACGCCATCGCCCATCCGGCCGCCCCAGGGGAGTCGGCGGGGATCCCGATGTGGGTCATGACCATCCTCGTTCTCCCACCGATGTCCTCCAGCTCGACGCGAACTTCGGTGGTCGTCGGATGCCCCTCTGGCATGCCCATGTCCGGAGCTGAGGCGGTGTTGCCGTGCTCGTCGGACATCGACTCCGTGTAGACGAGTCGCTCGTTCTCCACGACCTCGCGGTACTCGCCGGCAAACCACATCTGCATCGGGCCGCTCGGCGATGGCATCTCCATGCAGACGAGACGCCGGCCGCCCACGCGCACGTCCATCTTCGCCACCGGAATGGTTGCGCCTTCGGGCCCGTACCACGCCTTGAAGTGCTCCGGTGCGGTCCACATCCGCCAGACGAGGTCGACGGGTGCATCAAAGGTGCGCTCGATCACGACCGCGTCCTTGGCATCCTGCTCGTCAGTCATCGCGTTCGCCGCCCTTTCCTTGCTCTCGGAGTTGCCTGAGGTAGCTGTCCATCCGGTCGAAGCGGGCTTCCCAGACGGGCCGGTACCGCTCGGCCCAGCTCGAGACTTCCTCGAGTGGTGCCGCGTCGATGGCACACGGTCGGTACTGCGCCTGCTGACCTCGCACCACGAGGCCGGCCCGTTCGAGCACCTTGATGTGCTTCGAGATCGCCGGGAGCGTCATCTCAAACGGCTCGGCGAGCTCGTTGACCGTCGCCTCTCCCTCGATCAGGCGGTCGAGGATCCCCCGCCGCGTGGAGTTGGCCAGCGCCGCGAAGGTCCCGCTGAGCCGTTCGTCGTCGATCGCCGCCGTCATGGCCCCGCCGTAGTTTCCAGATGGACTAATTAACCGATCTGGAAACTACAGCCCGGCGACTCCTTCCGTCAATCCGGCAGCTCAGATTCGGTTGTGCGGATCGCGCCGCCTTCGGGAGCGCGACCCCGCCCACGACCGCGCTGCAAGCAGCGCGGCTCCTACGCCGCCCACCAGCAGGGGCAGGAACTCCTCCACCGGCACGCCGCCGACATGACCGATCACGATCACGAGGCGTCGGCACCCGCTGCGGCGGCCCGGGCCTTGCGAAGCTGCACGAGGCCGGGTCGGTCGGCGTCCGTCCGGGCGGGCTCGTCGTGCCAGACCCACCACTCGTACGGCGCCGTCTGGGGGT
>DATFVT010000144.1:0-5193 GCA_035260105.1 Acidimicrobiia bacterium | reverse complement strand
GTGGCGACGACCTGATGGGTGAGCGTCGGGAAGTAGCGCTCGAATGCGCGCCCGTTGACCTTGATGACGCCGGTGCCGGGACGCAACCGGACACGCGCGATCGACTCCTTGCGCCGGCCGGTGGTCTGGATGAGGGGCTTGGTCACGCGCTACCTCCGGTTGCCGCTCGCCAGCAGGCGAGCGACGGGCTTCTGCGCCGCGTGCGGGTGCGTCGGGCCGGCGTAGACGCGCAGCTTCCGCAGCTGCTGCCGGCCCAGGCGGCCCTTGGGCAGCATCCCCTTGACCGCCTGGCGCACGACCTTCTCCGGGTCGCGCTCGAACAGGCGACCGAGGCTCTCGGACTTGATGCCGCCCGGGTACCCCGAGTGGCGCCAGTACGTCTTGCCGTCGGCCTTGCGCGGGCCGATGTCGAGCTTGGCCGCGTTGACGACGATCACGTGGTCGCCGGCGTCGACGTGCGGCGCCCACGTCGGCTTGTGCTTGCCCCGCAGGAGCGTGGCGACCTCGGTCGCGAGGCGCCCCGGCACGGCGCCGTCGGCGTCGACGACGTGCCATGCGCGCTCGATGTCGGCGGGCTTGGGGCTGAATGTACGCACAGGAAAGAAGAGGTTACTCCTGTCCGAGGCAACCCAGACAATCGGGTCGAAGCCGGTAGGGTCGACTGCATGACAGCTCCTCCCACCACGGCACCCGTCCACGGGATCACCGCCGAGCGCGAGGACGACGCCGAACGAGCGCTCGAGATCCTGCTCGACGCGGGGCTGGACCCGATCGTCGACATGGTCCTCCTCGCACGGGACGACGCCTACGAAGCCCGCTCGCACGACGGGTGGGTCCGCTTCCGGCGGACCGACGCCGGCAGGTTCGAGACGGTCGCCGGCGACGGTGCGAGCCCGCTCGCCGACCAGTCGACGGACCGCTTCGCGGGGCTCGACGCCGAGATGGCGCATCCGTACCCGACGCGCGGGGACAACGCGTACCCATTCGGTTTCGCGCAGGTCGCCCAGCTGTTCGACCACCCGGCCGCGCCCGACCTCTGCGTGATCCACTCCGCCGCGCACAACTGGGAGGACCAGGGCGGGCACCGCGGCGAGCACGGCTCGCTCGACGTGGTGCAGGCGCGGGCGCCGTTCGTCGTCGCAGGGAAGGGCGTGCGCGCCGACGGCCTCGTGCCCCGGGCGGGTCGGCTCGTCGACGTGGCGCCGACGGTCGGCGAGCTGCTCGGGCTCGCGCCGAGCGACGACGGCGCGTACCTCCGGGGCCAGGACGGCGAAGTCCGCGCCGACGTGCTCGACCCCGCCGGCGCGCGGCCCCGCCACGTCGTCGGGTTCCTCTGGGACGGCACCAACCCCAACGTGTTGTACGCGATGGCGGCGGCCGGCGAGGCGCCGAACGTCGCCCGCCTCATGGAGATGGGCACGGCGTACGAGCACGGCGCCATGGCCGGTCTGCCCACCGTGACGCTCGCGAACCACACGTCGATCCTCACCGGCCGGCTCCCGGGCCACCACGGCATCCTCAACAATGCGTGGTACGACCGGCGCAGCGGCCGCCAGATCATCACGAACTCGTCGGCCACGTGGCCCACCGCGATGGAGGCGCTCTCTCCCGGCGTCGAGTCGATCCACGATGCGGTGCACCGCACGTGGCCGGACGCGTTCACGGCGTCGATCAACGAGCCCGCCGACCCGGGCGCCGACTACTCGACGTTCGACTTCTTCCGCCGAGGCGAGGTGCCGCCCATCCCGACGACGCCCGAGGGCCTGCCGCACACCACCGAGCGGTTCGTGCGCCCCTCGAAGGACTACCAGTGGTCGACCATCGTCGACCACATGTGCGTCGAGCAGGCGACGGGCATCTGGAGCGGCAACTACCGCGACGTCGACTACCCCAAGCCGCGCTTCATGTGGGTGAACTTCACGCTCACCGACTCGGCCTTCCACGAGGGCGGTCCGCACTCCGAGATCGCGGCGGCAGCGATCCGTGACTGCGACGCCCGTCTGGGCGAGGTGCTGGCCGCAGTCGAGCGCGCCGGCGCCTTCGACGACACCGCGTTCGTGCTCGTCGCCGACCACGGTATGGAGGAGAACGACCCCGCGGTCGGCGGCGACTGGGACGTCCCGCTCCGCGAGGCGGGCCTCCAGTTCCGCGACGAGGGATACAGCTTCCTCTACCTCGGCGAGCAGTAGCTCAACTCACACCCACGCCGACGGCCTTGCCGACGAGGAACGTCGCGGTGGCGACGAGCGCCCCGATGAGCGCCATGCGCAGACCGGAGCGGCCGGCGTCGCGTCCGGTGAAGACGGAGATCGCGCTGCCCACGCCGAACAGGGCCACGAGCGACAGGAGCGCCGACGTGACGACGGCGGCGACCCCGCTGGCGAAGAAGAACGGCACGACGGGTAGAAACGCGCCGGCGGCGAAGGCGAGGAACGACGTCACCGCCGCGACCCACGGAGATGCGAGCGTGGCGGGATCGAGGCCGAGCTCCTCGCGCGCCAGCGTATCCAGCGCGACGTCGGGCCGGGCCATGATGTTGGCGACGAGCGCCTTGGCCTCCGCCGCGTCCACGCCCTTCGCCTGGTAGATGAGCTCGAGCTCCTCTCGCTCCTCGTCGGGGAACGCGGCCAGCTCCTGCTCCTCGATGCGCAGCTCGTTCTCGTACAGCTCGCGCTGGGAGCGCACGGAGATCCACTCGCCCGACGCCATCGAGAACGCGCCGGCGACGAGCCCGGCCACTCCCGCGAGCAGCACGATCGACTTGTTGCTCGTCCCGCCGGCGACGCCCATCACGAGCGAGAAGTTCGACACCAGCCCGTCGTTCACGCCGAAGACGCCGGCCCGCAGCGCACCGCCGACGCCGGCCCGGTGCCGGCCCTCGGCCGCCGCGATGCGCCCGCCGGTCGTGTTCCCACCCCGCATGGCGGCGACGACCTTGCCGTGCATCGCCTCCTGCGCCGCCATCGCCGCCGGCGCCGCCGCCACGCGGCGGTACTTGTCGGCGTCGGCGGCCTCGGCTCGCAACACGATCGGGAGTACCGCTTCCGTCCCGAACAACCCCGCCAGGCGGCGCAGCACGCGGATGCGGAACGGCAGGCGGGGCGGCTCGAGGTCGGTGACACCCGCCTGGCGCATCCGCCCCGCCCAGTGAGCAGCGTGACGCTCCTCGGCCTCGGCGAGCGAGAGGAAGATCGGCCGCCGCCGCTCGTCGGCGTGCTCGGCGAGGGCTCGGTACAGCGCGGCGCCGCCGAGCTCGGCCGTCCACATCTCGCGGTACTTGGCGACCTCCGGGTCGGCCTTCGCGGCGCGTCGCGCCATGCCACGACGGTACCGCCGCGCTCGGACCTCGGGACGCCTTAGTACGCGACCTCCCACAGGCAGAGGCCCTCGGGGGGCGCGGGCTGGCCGGCGTGGGCGCGGTCCTTGGCGCGCAGGATCGCCATGAGGTCCCCCGGCCGCTTCTTGCCCGTGCCGACCTCGACGAGGGTGCCGACGATCGATCGCACCATCTGCCAGCAGAACGCGGTGGCGCGCACGTCGTAGCGCAGGACGCCGTCGCCGAGGTCGTGCCAGCGCGACTCGAGCACGCGCCGCTTCGTCGTCGTGCCCTCGGGGCCCTGACGGCAGAAGGCGGCGAAGTCGTGCTCGCCGACGAACGGATCGGCGCCGAGCCGGAGCAACCGCACGTCGAGCGGCGCCGGCACCCACCAGGCGTACCGAGCGAGGAACGGGTCCGGCACCGGCCGGTTCACCACGGTGTAGCGGTAGGCGCGCCAGCACGCCGATCGGCGGGCGTCGAACGCGGGCTCGACGACGTCGGCGGCGCGTACGACGACCTCGGGCGCCAGCGTCCCGTTGAGCGCCGACTGGAGCCGCCACGGGTCGAGACCGGGCTCGGCGTCGAAGCTCACGACCTGTCCCCACGCGTGCACCCCGGCGTCGGTGCGGCCGGCACAGGCCAGCCGCTCGGGGCGGTGGCGGAGGAACCGCTCGATCGCCTTCGTGAGCACGCCCTCGACGGTGCGGACCTCGGGCTGGTCGGCCCACCCGTGGAACCCGGTCCCGTCGTACGCGACGACGAGCTTCACCCTCGCGGGACCCGGGTCGGTGTCGAACAGGCTCGTGGCGCTACACCAGTTCGACGCGTGCCATCGGCGCGGCGTCGCCGGGGCGGGGGCCGAGCTTGAGGATGCGCAGGTACCCGCCGTTGCGGTCGGCGTAGCGCGGCGCGATCTCGGCGAACAGCTTGTGGGCGGCGTCCTTGTCGTGCATGCGGGCGACGACGATGCGCTGCTGGTGCACGCTCCCGCCCTTCGCCTTGGTGATGAGCTTCTCCGCGTACGGACGCAGCGCCTTCGCCCGGGCGACGGTCGTCGTGATCGCGCCCGCCTCGAACAGGTGCGCGGCGAGGTTTGCGAGCAGCTGCTTCTGGTGGGCGGGACCCGAGCCGAGACGTGGGCCCTTGGACGGTGCCGGCATCGTCGGGCTCCTCTACTCCTTCACCCGCAGCGAGAGGCCGCGCTCGTCGAGCTTCTGGAGCACCTCTTCGAGCGACTTCGACCCGAAGTTGGTGATCGCGAGTAGGTCGTCCTCGGACTTCTGGACGAGCTGGCCGATCGTGTCGACACGCGCCCGCTTCAGGCAGTTGCGGGGACGCTCCGAGAGGTCGAGCTCCTCGATCGGCAGCTCGAGGTCGGGCGACGCCGCCGTGATCGGCGAAACCTCGCCGAGCTCGAGGCCCTTGGGCTCCTCGGAGAGGTCGGCCACCAGGCTGACGAGGTTGCGCAGGGTCTCGCCCGCCGACGCCAGCGCGTCGCGGGGTGAGATCGAGCCATCGGTCTCGACCTCGAGGCTCAGCTTGTCGTAGTTGGTGGCCTGCTCGACGCGCGTCGGCTCGACCGAGAACGCGACCCGCCGCACGGGCGAGAAGATCGCGTCGACCGGGATCACGCCGATGGTCGACGTGCGCTTGTTCCGTTCGGCCGAAAGATAGCCGCGGCCCTGCTCGACGGTGAGGTCGAGCGCGAGCCGGCCCCGCTGGTTCACGGTGGCGAGATGCAGCTCGGGGTTGAGGACCTCGACCTCGGCCGTCGTCTGGATATCCGCGGCGGTGACGTCACCCGGGCCGCGCTTGTCGAGCCGGAGGGTGACCGGCTCCTCCGACTCGCACCGCAGCACGAGGTCCTTGAGGTT